>NZ_JBSGEQ010000009.1:37939-167120 GCF_053602975.1 Nocardia sp. NPDC004278 | reverse complement strand
GCGGTGCGGTGCGGTGCGGTGCGGTGCGGTGCGGTGCGGTGCGGTGCGGTGCGGTGCGGTGCGGTGCGGTGCGGTGCGGTGCGGTGCGGTGCGGTGTACGGCGATCTCGGCCGCCTGCGGTGAGTCCGCGGGCAGGCGCGGGGGTCGGTGCCGAACTACGCTGACTCGATGATCGGCACCCGATACAGCTATGACAAAGTGGCCGACCACTATGCCGAAGAACTCGGGGACGAGCTGCGGCATAAGCCGTTGGATCGGGGGCTGTTGGATGTCTTCGCGGAACTCGTGGGCGACGGGGTGGTCGCCGATATCGGTTGCGGTCCTGCACATATAGCCGCGCACCTTGCGGCGCGCGGTGTGCGGACGATCGGGATGGACCTCTCGCCCGCCATGTGCGCGGCGGCGCGGCGAACCACCTCGGTGCCGGTGTGTGCGGCCGATATGACCGCGCTGCCAGTGCGGTCGCAATCCCTGGCGGGATTGGTTTGTCTGTACGCGGTCATCCACCTGGACGAGCACCAGCGCGCCGCGGCCTACGCGGAGTTCGCCCGAGTATTGCGCCCTGGTGGCCACGCGCTCATCGCATTTCACACCAGCGATGCGGATATTCCGGTCGGTGGCGCCAAGATACTCACCGACTGGTGGGGCCATGAGGTCGATCTCACCTTCCGCTACCTCGACCCGTCCGCGGAATCCGAGGCCCTGGTCGCGGCCGGTCTGATCCCGGCGGCGCGCCTCGACCGTGCCCCGCATCCGGGCACCGAACATCCGAGTCAGCGCAGCTACCTGCTGGTCCAGCGGCATTGACGTTAAGGTCGAATCGCATTCAGGCGGAAAGGTGCGGACGTGCTGCGGGCATTGCTCTTCGATGTACAGGGAACGGCGACGGATTTCCATTCGACAGTCTGTGCGGAAGCGCGCCGCATCGGCGGCGAGCGCTACCGGGATATCGATTGGGCCGGTTTCGTCGACCATTGGCGTGCTGAGTACTTCGCCGCACTGCACAAGGCCGAGCCCGACCGGGACAGCTGGGTCACTGTGCATTCGGTCTATGCCACGGCACTGGACGGCCTACTGGGTGATTACGACATCGACCTGTCGCCCGAGCAACGCGCCGATCTCACCCTCGCCTGGCAGCGCCTCGAACCGTGGCCCGATGTAAATGCCGGATTGACCAGGCTCGCGAGCAAATTCACGATCGCGACACTGTCGAACGCGGATGTCGCAGCCGTGGTGAACATTTCGAAGCGGGCCGCGCTGCCGTGGGATGCGGTGTTCACCGCGGAGATGGCGGGCGCATTCAAGCCCGACCCCACGGTATATCGCATGGCCGCACGGTTTCTGGGGCTGGAACCAACCGAGATCATGATGGTCGCCAGCCACAAGTACGACATTCGGGCCGCGGGCGCACTGGGCTTCCGGACGGCCTTCGTCGCCCGACCGCTCGAGTTCGGCGCCGATGGCGATGTAGACGTCTCCTATGACGACGACTTCGACATCAACGCCAGCGACTTCCTCGATCTCGCCGACCAGCTCGGCTGCTGACCCGGCCTACGCGGTTCGGGTGGCACGTAGCGTATGTAACGGAACGGTGGACGACGGTTGCGGGGTAGTGCCCAGGTACCCAGCGATAAGTTTCGGCGCGTCGTAGTCGTCGACCTGGTCGAATCCCGTCTCCCGCAGCAGATCTTCGATCTCCTCGGCGGTGAAGAAGCTGATCCACGGCTCACCGACGGCGGCCCACCGCTCGGCCCGCACCGCGCGCTGCGCCGCATCCTCGGGCGTGGAAGCCGAAGCGGGATAGAGATAGTCGAATACCAACTGCACCGGCGTCGCCTGGCCCGCGACGAAGCGCAGGGTGTCCAGGATCGCCTCCCGGGTCAGATACACGACGACACCGAGCCAGATGAACACGGCCGGTCGATCACGATCGAAGTTCGCTGCGGCCAATCCTGCTGCGAGCGTTTGGCTTTCGAAGTCGACCGGGGCGAAGGTCAGCGACGCCGGGATCTCGATGCCAGCCGTCTCGAGCCGCTGTCGCTTCCATACCTGGGTATCGGGATGATCGACCTCGAATACCCGCACGTCCGGGTGTGGATTGCGATAGGCGAAGGTATCCAGCCCGGCCCCGAGGATCACCACCTGCCGGGTGCCCGCCGCCACGGCGTCGGCAACGGTCTGCTCGGCGAAGCGGGCGCGGGCGGCCAGGAACATGCGGCGTCGGCGGCGCATTTCGCCATCGGTGTCGCCCGCCACCATGCTCGCGGCATCGAGGTCGGCCAGTTGGTCGGGGGTGACATCCGCGATGCGGATGGCCAGTGGATCGGTGAAGATTCGTGGCTCGCTTGCGATCTGGTGGTAGGCGCGAGCGTAAGCGGTGGCGAGTGCGGTGCGACTGGGTTGACCGAGCTGCATAGGCCGAACCTACGTCTATTCGGGGTGCCGCGCTATGAGCTATGTCTCGCTGACACTGTGTTATGAGCTAGGTCTCAGTGATGCCGCGCTATTAGCTAGCGGACGCCGGTACGGGTCAACAGATCGAAGATCTGTACTCCTTCCAGATCCGTTATGTGGACCGACCATGGCGAAGGCAGGGTAAGTAGCCGCTTACCGGATGTTGCTGCACCAGGCGGGCTATGTGCATTGTTCCAGGTAGATCAGGATCGCACGGACGCGTTGGCTGTGTGCGGGGTCCTTGGCGAGGTGCAGCTTGGCGAAAATGGCATTGATATATTTCTCGACCGCGCTGGTGGACAGCGACAGTCGATCGGCGATGCCGGCATTGGTGAGGCCTTGGGCGAGTAGTTGGAGCACATCGAGTTCACGGGGAGTGAGGGAGGCCAGCGGGTCGGTACGACGTTGTTGTGCGAATAGTTGGCGGACCACCTCGGGGTCGAATGCGGTACCGGCGCCTGCGATTCGGTCGATGTCGGCGAGGAATGCGTCGACATTGGCGACCCGGTCTTTGAGGAGATAGCCGACTCCGCCGATTCCGGAGGTGAGGAGCTCGATCGCGTTGTGCTGCTCGACGTATTGCGACAGTACGAGCACGCCGAGATCGGGGAACCGGGACTTCAGCTCGCGTGCCGCGTCGATTCCCTCGGTGGAATGCGTTGGCGGCATGCGGACATCGACGATGACGAGATCGGGTGTGGTGCGGTCGGTTTCGTGGACGAGCTCGATCGCTGTACCGACGGCGACGACGTCATGGCCCTCGTCAGTGAGCAGGCGAACCAGACCCTCGCGCAGCAAAGCCGAATCCTCGGCGATCACGATGCGCACGGCAGCTCCGCAGTGACGATGGTCGGTCCGCCCGCGGGGCTGTGCACCGTTAGTACGCCGTCGAGGGCGGCCACCCGGCGCCGCAGCCCGGTCAGGCCGCCGCCTTCGGGGTCGGCCCCGCCGATCCCGTCGTCTCGGACCGTGGCGACAAGCCGATCCGCCGGGTGCATCACCGTCACGGAGATGTCCTTTGCTCCAGAGTGTTTGGCAGCGTTCGTCACAGCCTCGGCGACCACGAAGTACGTCGCCGCCGCGACTGCCGTCGGCGGTTCGCGATCGATGTGCAACTCGAGCCGCAGTGGCATCGTGGTGTGCATCGACAGGCCCCGCAGGGTCGCCTCGAGGCCGCGCTCGTCGAGGATCGAGGGATAGATCTGCCACGCCACCTCACGGAGGTCGGCCATCAATTTGGTCGCCTCCTCGACGGCACGATCGATCTCGTCGGCGAGTGCGGTCATCCTCTGGCGCTGCATGATTCGGCGTACGCGGCCCAGTTGTAGTGCGAGACTGACGGTTCGCTGCTGAACCCCGTCGTGGAGGCTGCGCTCGATTCGGCGCCGCTCGTCATCGACGGCACGGACCACGTCGGCGCGGGTGCGTTCGAGTTCCCGCAGCCGCAATTGGGTGCCGTCATCTCCCAGATACCACTTTGCCGTGGCGATGTCACCCTGGCCGAGTGCGACGGCGAACTGGCGGCACAGGTAGATCCCGATAGCGCCGACGGCCAAGGACACCACACTGGTCATCAGCGGAATCCGGTGCACCAGTGTGAGTTCCAGCGCCCACCCGAAGTAACCCAGCGCGGCCACGCCCGCGGCAATCAGCACGACACCGCCCACGACGGCATAGAGCGCGCGCAGCAGCACATAACCGGTGGGGTCGCGATCGGTTAGTTCGCACTCGGCGGGCGCATGGAACCAGCGCACGAGTCGACGCCGCTCCCGGCGGACGTGGCCGCGCAGGCCGAGCGTATTCCCGCATACGAGCATCGCGAGCCCGGACAACGCTGTGCAGGACCCGACCACCGCGCCGACCACTGGAGAGTATGCCCGCCGCAGCAGCGAGAATTCATCGACCACGGTCACGAACCCAGACTAGACCGGCCACGCACGCGACGAACCAGCCAGAACAGCACCGCCACACCTGCCGCAGCCCCAACTACCAGTTGGTACCGCGAGGCGTAGTCGCGGACCAGTTCCCAGTTCTCGCCGAGGTGATATCCGGCCAGCACGAACAAGGTGTTCCAGATCGCGCTGCCCACGGCGGTGAGCGCGATGAACTGGCCGATCGGCATCCGCTCGACACCGGCTGGGGCCGAGACCAGACACCGCACCACCGGTACCATCCGACCGAACAGGACCGCCTTGCGGCCGTGCCGGGCGAACCACTGCTCGCTGCGCTCGAGGTCTTCGGTCCGGATCAGCGGTAACCTGGCCACGACGGCGTACAGACGCTCTCTGCCTACCAGCAGGCCGAGCAGGTACAGCACCATCGCACCGGCCACCGAACCTATGGTGGTCCACACCAGCGCGCCGACCAACGACATCTCTCCCCGCGCGGCCGCGAAACCGGCCAGCGGAAGGATGATTTCGCTCGGAATGGCCGGAAACACGCTGTCGGCGGCATTGGCCACCGCAGCACCCGGTCCCCCGAGAGTGTGCATGATCGTCGTAGCCCACCCCGCCACGCCGCTGGACTCGGCAGCGTAAATGGTTATCGCGTTGCTCATGACCACCACGTTAGGAATCGAATACGCGCAGATCAGTGTGGATTTCCGGACAGTGAGGTGTGGATCTCCGCACCTACCGCAGACAGAACACCGCTGCCGCGGCCGCAGCGAACTTCACGAAACTGTCGCCCGACGCCGATGCCAACATCATGGTCATGACCCGGTTTTCCGGCCCAACGAATACATACGTGAGATAGCCCAGCAACTCACCCCCGTGTCCCCATAGCTGTACCCCGCACGGCAAGTCGAAGCGCTGCAGGCCCAGGCCGTAGTGGAAGCCCAGTCCCATCGGAACTGTCTGTTCCATCCGCTCGAGCATCGTCGCCGATAGCAGGCGACCGCTCATGAGCGCGCCGAAGAACGTGCTCAAATCCCTTGTCGTGGAGATCATCTCGCCCGCGGCCCAATCCAGCGAGGGATTCTGTTCGGTGACATCGACGGTGGCACCCGGACCGGAGCTGCCTCGTGCTGCTACGGCAGGTGCGCTTATCGTCGGGTCGTCACCGGGAAAGGAAGTATCGTGCAGGCCCAACGGGTCGAGGATGCGTTGACGGACAGCATCCGCATACGGCATTCCGGTGACCTTCTCGACCAGCGCACCGAGCACGATGTAGTTGGTGTTCGAGTAGCGGAAGTCGGTCCCAGGCGGGAAATACGAGGGATGAGCGAACGCGGCGGCCAGCAATTCTGCCGGAGCGTAATGCCGGAAGCGAGCCTCGCCGCGCCACCGGTTGGTCGACATGCCAGGCCCTTTCATGTAGTCGTACAGACCGCTGGTGTGGTTCAGCAACTGACCTACCGTGATGGATTCGCCGCCGGAGACGAGGTCGGGCAGTACGCGATCGATAGGGGCGTCCAGGGCGAGAATCTGCTCGTCGACCAGTTGCAGTACGACCGTCGCCACGAACGTCTTCGTCACGCTCCCGATCCGGAAATGCGACCGCGGAGTTACGGTCTCGCCCGCATGCCAGGTCTGTGTCCGGTGTCCGTCCGATATCTGCAGCATCGCGGCCGTCACCGGCCCATCGGCACTTCGATCCACGGCGAAACCGATCACTTCTCCCCGGCAGGTGACCAGCAGCAGAACTACTCCTACCGGCAGGCCCACTATCACCGACAACACAACCACCAACACACGCCGAAGCACTCGCATCGGCCGAAACTACGGCCGGGGCCGAACCCCGAACCATCCCAAAACCCCCACATCCCCTGTGGGAAACCGCATTCCACGAACCCGCGTACCCCGGCCCGGATATGTCTGCGGCAAGTCGCTGACCAGGGATATTGGCGAGGGTTCAAGTCCTCAGGCGGCCTTCGAATCCATACGTCCGATGCTTGGCCGGTAGCCTGCATCGGCACCGGTAGATATCCGGATCTAGCGCAAGCGCGCGAAATCCTTGCTGGACCGACGAAGCTGTGGGATGCGGTGCGTCACGAGTTCTGGGCGAACCTCATCCCACCCCTAGGTCTCGGTGATGATCAGCGAGGTGGCGATGGGGGCCAGCACCTCGACCAGCTGGGTGATCGGCGGGCGCGGATCCGCGAGAATCCATTCGTGCGCGACACCGTTGATCGCGCCGATGAGTGCGCTTGCCGCCCAGGTGATTCCGCCACGAACGCGGATATCCGGACCCGCGATCGTGATGAGCAGGGCCTCGATGGCCGCCGCCCAGGCATGGCGGCGCTCGCGACGATGGTGTTCCATGCGTTCGCTGACACCGACCACCTCGACGAAGGCGACCTTGGCCCGGTACGGGTCGGAGCTGATGGAACCGATGAACGCGGTCAACACCGCGGTCAGACCATCCGCGATATCCGTGCCCGGCCCCAACGCTGCGACGGCTTGTCCGACGACGGCCGCGGACTGGTCCTGGATGTAGTCGTAGGACGCGATGAGGACGTCCTCCCTGGTCTGGAACTCCTCGTAGAACTGTCGCTTGGACAGTCCGGCCGCGGTGCACACATCGGCCAGCGAGCAGTTCGCATAGCCGCGCTCGGCGAAGGTCCGGATGGCGGCGTCCAGGAACCGCTGCCGCCGCTCGGCCTTCCGCTCACTCACTGCGCGGCCGCCGTACTGCCTGTCCACGATGGTCACCGCACCACGGTAGCCGAGCGGGTGTTCGGCCTGCCCGGCCCGATGTGCCGGCGCTATTGCGGACTCGACGGGTGTGCGGTCAGCCCATAGTGACGGCTCCGCCCAGCGCATCCTGCGCGCTGTAGAAGAGCAAGAAGATGTAGTACAGAACCGTCGAGACCGGTTCATTCCGACCTTGCATATTCCTCGGTGCTTCCCTGCAAGCTGTCCGGCACCAACTGTCCGGTTCGGCATTGATCGAAAAAGCTACGGCATATGAGGCCGCTCGGCACGGCGAGTCGTGAAATCGCCGGACTTTTCGGCCCGTGATCGGGGCCGCATCAGACAGCTTGTTGCGACCTGCATCACGTCTGTGCGATAGTCCCAACTATGTGAGACGGGGTGGTCTCACAGTGGCAAAGGGGCTGAAAGTTGATCAATCCGCTGGCGGGTCGCGCCCGCCGAATCATGTTCTCGGCCGGGATCACGGCCATCGCACTGTTCGCGACGACCGCGGTGACGGTTGCCGAACCGTCGGAAGATCCGGTCGCGGTGCAACCCGCGGCACCGGTTCCACTGCCGCCCGAATTCGATCCGGGCTTCTATCAGCCGCCCGCGGAGCTGGTGGCGAGCAAGGCGCCGGGCGAGATCATCGCGGTGCGGCAGGTGAATCTCGCCAATTTCGGGCTGATTCCGGTGAATGTCGATGCCTGGCAGGTCTCCTACCGCTCGAATAACAGTCGGGACGAGCCGATCGCGGCCGTCGCGACGGTAGCGAAGCCGCGCGGCTCGGCCCCGGACAAGCTCGTCTCGATGCAGATCGCCGAGGACTCGCTGGCCGGGTACTGTGCGCCTTCCTACTGCCAAAACCCTTCCGCGAGTGTGCAATACATCCGCGAACACTTCGCCGAGCATGCGGTCACCGAGGTCTCGGGCACCGCACCCGCCATGCTCTGGCTGCGCGATCGGCTCAATGGTGTTCCGGCGCAACAGGGTTGCAGCACCACCGACGTCGGCTGGCTGGCCTTGGACCCCAATGGCCTGGAGTTGTTGAAGTCGACCTTCGGCGAGACGTTCGCCTCGTTCTTCGGTAAGCCGATCGGCGTCAAGTGAGCTGCCTCCGGTCCGGATCGGGCGATCCGGACCGGAGGTGAACTAGATCTGGCCGGTGGTGTCGAGGGTGGCCGCGGTGAACATTTCGTCGGCGCGACGGGTGTCCATGTACTCGCGCACGCGGTGGATCAGGCCATCGTGCAGTTCGAAGATGAAGCAGTAGTCGTTGTCGTAGTGATTGCCGTTCATCAGCGTCGCCCGCATCCGCTCTTCGACGACGACCGTCGTGCCCTCGGCGATGATGG
Source organism: Nocardia sp. NPDC004278 (assembly GCF_053602975.1). Taxonomy (NCBI): domain Bacteria; kingdom Bacillati; phylum Actinomycetota; class Actinomycetes; order Mycobacteriales; family Nocardiaceae; genus Nocardia; species Nocardia sp. NPDC004278. Next base: position 158,677 of record NZ_JBSGEQ010000009.1, on the reverse strand, counting down.
CGGTGAATTCGACGCTTCGATCGGCCACGAATACGGTCGGAAACTCGGTGGCGAGGAAGCGCACGATGCGATCCCTGCCGACGAGATGGTGGGTGCCGTCGAGGGCGCGGGCGGTGGGGTTGTGCGGTGGTGCGAGCCATTCGGCGTCCGGGGTGAAAACCTCGGCAATGCGGGCCGGATCCTGCGTCGCGAATGCGCGCCAGGCTCGGATGACCAGATCTTTGCTCGTCGGTGCGTCCATGCTGCCCATCCTGGGTGGGGCCGCGGTTGCCGATCGCGCCATATCCGGACGGATCTGTGTCCGGATATGGCTGGTCGCTGTCGGTGGCGGCGCGCAGACTCGGGTAATGGGATCGTTCCAGGGCGTCAGCACGACCGGCATCTATTGTCTGCCGCCCTGCCCAGGACGTCCGCGATCGGAGAATGTTGTCAGTTTCACCTCCGCGGCGGGGGCCGAGGCGGCGGGATTTCGAGCCTGCCATCGCTGCCGCCCGTATCGGGGTGATCGACGGATTGCGCACGGGTCCGAATTGGTCTGCCGCGCTGTCGATCTCATCGCCGACGGAGCGCTGGACGATGGCAATGAGGCCGCACTCGCCGCGCGGCTGGCGGTTTCGGAACGTCAGCTGCGCCGAATGTTCCATGAGCAGGTCGGTGCGACACCGGATCAGCTGGCCCGTTCGCGGCGTGCGCATTTCGCCCGGCGGCTATTGGACGATACCGATCTGTCGGTCACCGATATCGCCTTCGCCGCCGGATTCGGAAGTCTGCGCCAGTTCAACCGCGTGATGGTCACGACCTTTCGGGCAACCCCGGTCGAGTTGCGCAAGCGGCGGCGACGCGCGGATCGTCTTATCGCGGACGGCGGACTCGCACTTCGAGTCCCGTTGATCGAGGACACGGATATCGGTCAGCGGTTGGCGCAGCTGGCCCGCGGTGCGATCGGCGGCATCGAGAGTGCCACGGCCACCCACTATCGGCGAACGGTCACGCTGGACGGTGATCCGGGCGTGATCGAAATCAGCCCGGCCACAACGGATGCCGCCCGGCTCATCGTGCATCTACCGCGTATCGAAGGGCTGATACACCTGGTGACCCAGGTGCAGCGGCTGCTCGCGGGCGATCCGTGGGATCCGTTCGAAGCCGCTGTGCGCGGCCTCATGGCGGACCGACCCGATGTCCTGCACGATCTCGTCACCACCTACGGCACGCCGGTCGTCGGGCTCGGGCAGTTCGGTCTGTCCCACCTGTTCCCTACGCCGACTGCCTCGGCCGCTGCCGATCTGAGTGACATCGGTTTCGATGCTGTTGGTGCACAAGCGATCCGGTGAACGTCCAGCGACCGCACGGCCGGCTCGCGATGCAGTCCGTCGGCGACATGTCGGCCCAAGGGGTCCAGTGAGGTTGGTACAGGTTAGGGCTCGAGCACGATTTTGCCGTGGGTGTGTCGGCGTTCGAGTTCGGTGTAGGCCTGGCGGACCTGTGTCAACGGGTAGACGTTCGCGATCGGGACTTCGAGGTGTCCCTCGGCGATCAGGGCGGCCAATTCGGCGAGCACCTCGGCGCCCGCCCTGCCGTTGGGCCCGGGTTCGGTCTTGGCCCCATACTTTGCGGCTGCTGCGAAATCGATGATGGTGTCGATCCGTTCGATTGCGACGCCGAGAGCGAGGGCCAGTTCGACGTACCCGCCGCCGTAGGTGTCGATGAAGGCATGGACGCCGCCCGGTGCGGCGGCCTTGATCCGGTCCATGACGCCGTCACCGTATGCGACGGGGATCACGCCGTGGCTGTGCAGCCACTCGTGGTTGCCCTCGCTGGCCAGGCCGATGACCGTGGCTCCGGCACGGCGCGCGAGCTGAACGGCGAACGAGCCGACTCCTCCGGCCGCTCCGGAGACGACGACGCTCTCGCCCCGCTCGAGCTGTACAGAATGCACTGCCCCCCATGCAGTCACGCCGGCAATGTATAGGCCGCCCGCCACCTCCCATGGGACGTTCATCGGTTTGGGGGTGAGGTTGTCGACGTCGACGAGGACCAGCTCGGCCTGAGCGGCTCGCTTCTCGGAGAATCCGATCACCTCGTCGCCGGGCGAGAATCGGTCGGCTCCGGCGCCGATCTCGACGACGACTCCGGCGAGATCGCTGCCCTGCCCGGAGGGAAAGGTCGAGGGAAAGATGTCCGTCATCGCGCCGGTGCGTAATGCCGCCTCACCGGGGTTGATGCCGGCCGCTCTCACCTGCACGAGGACTTGCCCTGCCCCGGGCACGGGGCGGTCGACCTCGTCGATCCGCAGGACGTCGATTCCGCCGAATTCGTCGTATCTGACTGCCTTTGTCATTGTTTTGCTTCTCCTCCGGCGCGCCAGGCGCGGCCGACTTCGGGAACGGGAATGGTGGGCACCGGTGTGCCCGTCACCAGGGCACCGTTCCGGCGTCGTCGAAGAATCCGCCGGTCGGTCCGTCGTCGGGCAGGGTCGCGAGGTGAATTGCGATGGCCGCACCCTGTTGCGGTGTACGGACGCCGCGAAAGCCGTTGAGGTCGGTGGCGGTGAAACCGGGACAGCCGGAGTTGATCAGGATGTTGGTATCACCCAGTTCCTTGACGTATTGGATGGTGAGGGCGTTGAGGAAGGTCTTCGAGGCCAAGTAGGCGGCGGGAACCGGGCCCATGTCGATGCCGGGCGTGGTTTGCAGGGCGAGCGAGCCGACGCTGCTGGACATGTTGACGATCCGCGGTGAGGCCGAGGTGCGCAGCATCGGCAGCATCGCGTTGGTGACCCGGATGACGCCGATCACGTTGGTTTCCACGACAGCTCGCACGGTCGCGGGATCGAGCGTGGTCGGTGTCTGCGGCATACCGCCGGTGATCGCGGCGTTGTTGACCAGAACATCGAGCCCTCCGGCATGGTCGGCGATCAATTCGGCCGCCGCGGCCACACTTGCGTCGTCGGTCACGTCGAGCGGCACACCGAACGCATCGGTCCCGGCCGCGCGCAGCTTCTCCACCGCGGTGTCGCGGCGTTGCCGATCGCGCGCACCCACACCGATTCGCCAGCCGAGCGCGCCCAGGCCCGCGGCGATCTCGTATCCGATTCCCTTGTTCGCGCCGGTCACCAGCGCAATCGTCTGTTCACTCACACCGCCGATCCTGCTGCGGCTCCGGGTGCAGCGTCCAAGACTGATCGGGTGGGCGGCGATACCGCACGGGTATTGGTCGTGGTCATCGCCGGATACCATGACCTGGTGGAGACGCGGGAGATGCGGTATTTCGTTGCCGTCGCCGAGGAGTTGCACTTCGGGCGGGCGGCACAACGGCTCGCGATCGCGCAACCACCACTATCGCGAGCCATCCAGCAGCTCGAACGGCGGCTCGGAGTCGTCCTGCTGCACCGCACCGCTCGCGCCATAGCCTTGACCGAGGCCGGGGCGGTGCTGCTGCGGGAGGCCCGGGCCGCGCTCGACGCGGTCGAAGCCGCCGAGCGGCGAACCCGCCGTGCCGCGGCCGACCAGCCCGGTGTGGTGCTGGCCACCAAGGCCGGAGCGTCCAGCGAACTGTTGTCGAAGCTGCTGCACGCCTACGCCGCCGAACCGGGCGCTGTGGCGGTCGAGGTGATGCTGTGCGGGCCAGGCCAGCCGGAAAGTCTGCTGCGCAACGGGCGTGCCGACGTTGCTCTGCTCCACCGGCCTTACGACACGACAGCCGGATTCGACACCGAGGATCTGCACACCGAACAGCAGGTCGTGGTCCTGCCTGCGGGTCATCCCCTCGCCAACCGGACGCATATGCTGTTGGCCGAGGTCAACACCCTGACGAACCTGCCCCTGCCGCGCTGGCCTGGACGGGATGGCAGCTATCCGGACGGTCCCGGCCCGCAGGTGCGCGACCATACCCAACTATTCCAACTGATCGCGCTCGGACTGGCCTGCGCGGTCGTGCCCGAGTCGCTGCGAACCCAGCTACGCGACGATCATGCCGTCGTGCCCGTGCCGGACGCACCGGCCGTCACGACCGTCATCGCTTGGCCACCACACAGCAGATCCAAAGCCGTTGCCGACCTCGTCCGCACCGCGACACGCCTCTAACCGACATTGTTCGCTGGCCGTATCGAGCATCACCAATCTTTCGGGATACATCCAGATTCGGGATACATCCGGAAATGCCGCGATCCGCGCGGTTCGAAGCCGGCTGACGCGTGCCTACGGAAGACCAACGGGCCGAGCGCCTTACAGCCGTGGCCTAGAACTCAGCCGCCTGGTCGCCGACGTGCAGCCGGGTCGCTGTCGGCCTGGCGCCGGCGTAGTCCCTCGTCGGACACCCGGGGGGCTAGCCGGTCGAATCGTCCTGGCATGGGATCGGTCGCACGGTCGACGGATCGAGCGCATTCAGGACGAGTGCGGCGGTGGTGGGGGAGAAGACTGTGCCGTTGTGTCCGGCTTTACTGCTGGGACAGATGTTTTGGAGGACGTAGTTGTTGACGCCGGGTTCTGGAATCGTGGCCAGGTTCTGGCCGAAGGCTGCGATCGGATCGAACCGGCTGCTGATCGTCGTGTAGGCGACACCGGGGACGGTGATCGGTCCGGAGTTCAGCTCGTTCAGGAAGGCAGACCCGGCGAGTAGGTCCTTCACGGCGGGCGGTACCGGGAGTGCGTCGCGCACGCTTGCGGCATTCAGCAGGGTTGCGCCGAGGTCGCCGAGCGCACCGCGCGTGGGCGAGGAGATGGTGGTCACCGAGCGGACGCCGCGGGCCAGCTCCGGATGGGTCTTCACCAGGTACTGCGCCATGATGCCGCCCTCGGAGTGACCGATCAGGTCGACCTTCGCGACGCCGAGCCGGGTGGTCAGTGCGGTGAGCTTCTGCTCGATCTCGACCGCCGAATCGGCGAGTGGACCATTGCCACCGCCCTGCATGGCATTGCTGCCGCCGTAGGAGAACGAGTAGACACACAGCCCCGCATTGGCCAAGGCTGGTCCGAGATAGCCCCAGGCCCGGTACTCGTCGCCCGCGAAACCATGGAGCAGGACAACGGGAACCGCGCCGGGCACGGTGGAGGTGCAGTCGTATCGATTGACTCCCGGCGGTGTCGGCGCTTCGACCTTGCCCTCCTGGGCCCATCGGGTCTCCGCATCCTGCACCTGCTGCCAGGTGGCCGTCGGATATGGCCCCGGCTCGGCGGCGGCCACCGATGTCCCCGCAGTACATAGGGCGAAAGCAGTGAGGCCGAGAGCGATTCGGCGCAGTCTCATGCGTGTGGTCCTTCGAGCTGAATGGCGGTGGTCAGGCGGATATCAGCGACCGATCGACCGGTCAGCAGGTGGTAGGCGGTGGTGGGTAGCACCCAGTCTTCCGCTGTCTCGTCCCAGGATTCGGCGGCGCGGCGGGGGATGGGGATCGCCGCCTCGGCCGTCTCGCCGGGCTCGGCCTCGACGACCGCGAAGGCGGCCAATCGCCGGTCCGGCTGGGAGGCATGGGCGATATAGGTCTGGATCGTCTCGCGGCCGAGGCGATCACCGGTATTGCGAACCCGAACGGCCAGCGTGCCGATAATATTGCCGGTCGCGGGGGTGAAGGCGGCTGTCTCGTATTCCCAGGTGGTGTAGCCGAGCCCGTGTCCGAACCAGAACCGTGGTGCGATCGAAAGTCGTTGCCAGGCACGGTATCCGATGTAGATGTCCTCCTCGTAGGCGAGGACACCGTCGGTGGGCGTGACATTCAGAACCGGCGAATCATCCTGGTAGGCGGGCCAAGTGGTGGGCAGCCGCCCGCTGGGTTCGGCCCGGCCCATCAGTACGTCGGCGAGTGCGGCACCGCCCTCCTGTCCCGGAAACCAGGTGAGCAGAATCGCCGCGGCATCCTGGGCCCACGGCAGCTGCACGGGGGAGCCGGTATTGACCACCACCACGGTGCGCGGGTTGGCCGCGATGACGCGTGTGACGAGCTCATCCTGTCGGCCGGGCAGCGAAAGCGATGTGCGGTCGAAGCTTTCGCTTTCGACCTCCGGGGTGGTCGCGACGACCACCACGGCAATATCGGCCGCCGCCGCCGCGGCGACCGCCTCCTCGATGAGCGCATCCGGATCGATATTCGGTTCCTGATGGCCCAGCGCGAACTTCTCGAAGGCAATGGGCAGCTCGGGCAGTGTCGTCACCGTGTGTCGCAGACTCACCGAAACCGGTTGTGCCGCATCGAGTTCGACCTCGATCAGCACTTCGGGCGGGGCGAGGAATGCGGCCACCGGATCACCGTTGGGGACGATGGCCTCATCGAAATGGGTCTTATCGCCGACCGTGAGCCGGAACGGTCCGATGCCAGCAATTGCCAAAGTATGGGTTCCGCCGACCCGCGGTGTGAAGGTGCCGGTGACAACGACACTGTGGAGTTCACCGACCGCGATCCCGTCCGGGAATTCGCCGATCCATTCGACGTTGCCCTCCGGCAGCGGATGCTCGCCGAGCGGGTTTCCATCGGCGCCGAACAGCCGGACTCGCAGGTCGAAACCCGCCTCGGCGGGCGGAATCTTGACCCGGGGATCCGCGCCGACGGCATAGCTCACTTCGGTCTGCTCATCGAGCAATGCCCGCAATCCCGCGAGCGGGGATACCGTGTGCGGCGGGAAAACCTGGGCGCTGCCTCCGCCGAGCGCCCTGGCCTGGTCGGCCGCCTGGCCGATCACCGCGATGCGCCGGACCCGCCCGAGCGGCAATGCATCGTTCTCGTTGCGCAGCAGCACGATCGAGCGTTGAGCGATCTCGTGCGCGAGCGCTTCGCCATTGATCGGAGCGGGAAGTGCGTCTTCAGCTACCGCCGGCGGCGCGTCGGCCAACACCCCGACCCGGGCGGCCAGTCGAAGCATATGCCGTGCCATCTGCTCGACCGTCACCTCCGGAACCCGCCCTGCGTGCACAGCTTCGGCCAATGCCGAGCCGAAGACGCTCCGCGGCCCGGGCATCGCGATATCGAGCCCACCGCTGGCCGCGCCGACGGTATCGCGCGCCGCCGTCCAATCCGAGACGATGGCCCCGTCGAATCCCCAACGCGCACGCAGGATGTCGTTCTGCAGCGCGCTGTGCTCGGTCATCGTGGTGCCATTGACGCTGTTGTACGCCGCCATCAACGCCCACGGCCCGGCCTGTTCGACCACGGCCGCGAACGGTGCGAGATACAGCTCGTGCAATGCGCGCTGCGAGACCCGCACGTCGACGGTGAATCGGTCGGTCTCTGAGTCATTGGCCACGAAATGCTTCGGCGTCGCCGCGACGCCGCCGTCCTGCACTCCGCCGACATAGGCCGCGCCGATCGCCCCGGTGAGTAGCGGATCCTCCGAATAGCACTCGAAGTGCCTGCCGCCCAGCGGGCTTCGGTGCAGGTTGAGCGTCGGCGCGAGCAGCATGTGCACGCCCTTGCGCCGCGCCTCCTGCGCGAGCAACTGCCCGGCCCGCCGCGCCAGGGCGGGATCCCAGGTGGCGGCCAGCGCCGTCGGGCTCGGCAGGGCGATCGAGGGATCCTCCGGACTCCAGTGCACGCCGCGCACACCGATCGGACCGTCGGACATCACCAGCGAGCCGAGTCCGATTTCGGGAATCGCGGGCAGGGTCCACATGTCCTGTCCGGCGAGCAGGCGGGAACGGGCATCGAGATCCAGTGCGGCCAATGCCTTTTCGACCGCTGCCTCGCGGTCGGCCTGATGATTCGCCATGGTTGCGACTCCCTTGTCGGTCGGACGCGCGGGCCTCCGCCTCGAAGTATGGTCGAAACACCTAGCAGCTAGTAGGTAATGTTATCGATACGTTATCAATCGGCGGCATCGGAGATCGGTCGGATCAATCGCAGAAACTCGCGCAACAGCGCGGGCATATCGACCTGATCCGGCGACAGCAACCACTGCTGCTGTAAACCGTCCAGGACCGCTATCAGCAGCGTCGCGGCATCCCGATGTGAGACGCCGCGCGGTGGCTCGCCGCCCAGGTCGCGTTCCAGCATGGCGGTCAGCATCGCCCGAATCTGCGTATACCGATCGACGAAGTAGTCGCGCGCGGGATGGCCCTGTGTGACGCTCTCGGCCGCCAATACCGTGAACGACTGCACGATGCCGGGCCGCTCGGCATTGCGCTCCACTAGATCGGCGAGGAAATCGAGGGTCGTGGCATTGCCCTGGGCGGTAGCGAGCAAGACGTCGAGGTCGTTCCGGTCGCGCAGTGCGAGCACATTCGCCAGCAGGGTCTGTTTATTGGGGAAATAGTGCAGCACGCCCTGCTGGCTGAGTCCGACCCGTTCCGCGACGATCGCGATGGTCGCACCCTGGTAGCCGCGTTCGGCGAAGACCTCGAGGGCCGCCTCCAGGATGGCCCGGCGCCGATCCTCGTGCCCGGCCCGGCCCGGCGGGCGTCCCTCGGGCCGCTTCATGCGGCGTGCTCTTCTGCTGCGTTCATTGTTCGGAGCGTAACGAACCGCCATTGACAGCGGTGGATTCGGCGAGTCTACTATCTATCAACGCTAGATCTAGCATCGATAGATATCAGAGCAGTGATAGAAATGAGTGCGTCATGTTCTTGGTGGTAGGCGGAACCGGCGTTGTCGGGCGGCAAGTGGTCGAGCGAGCGGTCGAGTCGGGCGCGCGAGTGCGAGTGCTGACACGCGAAGCGGGGCATGCGCCGCCGGGAGCCGAGGTCGCGGTGGGCGACCTGCACGATGCCGACTCGGTGGCGACGGCGCTGGCGGGGGTCACCCGCGTGGTGTGCACCGTGCACGGCGGAGAGGGCAAGGGGCGCAACGGTCCGCGCGGTATGGAGGGGTCGGCACTGCCGGGACTGATCGACGCCGCGGAGACGGCGGGTGTCACGAATTTCGTGTATGTGTCCGCGACGAGTGCCGAAGTCGACAGTCCGGTAGATCTTTTCCGGGGCAAGGCGCGGGTGGAGGCTCGGCTGAGTCGCGGTCGGATGCCGTACACGATTCTGCGGCCGACCCATCTGATGGAGACCTGGGTGCCGATGCTGGCCGATTCGCTGGTGAAATCGTCGCGCGCACTCATCTTCGGCTCCGGGGACAATCCGGTTCCCTTCGTCTCCGGTGTCGATATCGCCTCAGCCGCAGCGCAATTCGCGGCGCAGTCCGGGAGCGGGCGAACCGTGGAACTGGGCGGGCCCGACGACTGGACGCTGCGCGAGTTGAACGCGGCAATCGCGGGAGGGCTCGGCATCGCGATTGCCAAGGAAAACGTGCTGTCGGCTCGCATGCTGCGCATGTCCGCCGCCGCGGTACGGCCGTTCAATGAGGTGCAGGCTCGTCGAATGCGGTTGGGGGCATTACTGGATTCTCGACCGCAGACGGTCGACGCGGCGGGGGTATGGTCGGAGCTCGGCATCGCGCCCACCCCGCTGTCCGACTGGCTCGACCGCCACTTGCCCACCCGTCACAACGTGTCGCGATGACACCCCCTGGTGTGCCCATCGCAACGTCGTCGACAGTCTGCGCGCCATCGAACGGCAGCAGGAGATGATGTCGTCGCCAGTGTATTTTGGGGAGGGACGCACTTCTCCCGGCACCCTGGGGATTCCGTTAGTAATCACACAGAAACCGACAAAGTTCGGATGTGGGTTTCGTCCTTATGCGCGCCGGGCGATCACCGGATCGGCCGGAAGGCCGAGCGCGGCGCGATCGACGGTCTCGCCCGGTCGCTCGTCCGGGCGAGACCAGCCGCTGCCAAGCCCCGTCGCTGGGGTGTTGTCGTCCAACCAGGTCACGACATCGCGATAGGCGTCCAGCAGGTACGCCAGATCGTGCCGCAGAACCAGTTGGGATCGGCCGAACCGCTGGCAATCCCACTGTTGCCGATCGCCTGGGGCTCGACCGGGGCCTGAGCCGGCTCGAGCTGGAGCGAGGTTTGAGCCGGCTCGAGCCGGAGCGGGGCCTGAGCCTGTGCGGGAGCCACGGACATCAGCACCGCACCGGCCAGCAGGGCACCCGCAACGATGTGGCGATTGACTCGAATCATCTCAAACCCATTCTTCTTTAATAAAGTTTCGGTCACGGATATGACCTCGGTGACTGAATCGAGCGCCGGGCTCCGCCCGTTACAAACTCCAAAAGCCCTGCATCGCAATAGAAGCGGATCGTCCGGACCGGCACACCGGTCCGTCTGGATCGCCTCGAGCGTCGGTGACAGCAGCTTGCGGCCCTGCTCGCACGCCAGATGAGTCTTGGTGGTCCAGCCACCCCCGGCGCGTCGCATCTCATGGTTCGAGGTATACCCGTTCACACGGTAAACGGGGGTTGAGACTCCGCGAGAAAAGTCACGCTAAGCCGCCCGGGCGCTCTCGGCATTGCGCGAGCAGGGCTATCCGGTGTCCGACGACGACGCGATGCGGCTGCCGCCGTTCGTGCGCGCTCATATCGGCATTGACGGGCACTACAGCTTCCGTTTGCCCCACCTCGGCGGAGCTCATCGGCCGTTGCGCGATCCCGACGCACCCGAAGAGGAAGGCTGACCGAGGATTTCGGGTCGGCGGATTGTGTCGGTGGCGGCAGTTGCGTGCCTGCCCGCTTCCGAGGGGCCTTGCGAGGCCGCGGCTTCCGCGGCGGCGCGGGTGAGGGCCGCGACGGACGGCGATGTGCTGTGGGCGGGCCAGGCCAGTAGAAGGACACTCGGTGGGATGTCGGTGACCGCAATGGTGGTCAGGTCCTCACGCAGCGGCGTGGTCAGCGACCGGGGCAGCACGGCGACCGTGCGCCGCAGGGCGATCAGGTGCATCAGTTCGCTGATGCTGCCCGCCGCGTTGGCATCCGTGGGGTGCTTGTGCAGGTTTTCGCCCGCGAGGTCGGCCATCCGCAGGCACGCCCGGTGTGCGAGTGGGTGGGACACGGGCAGCACCGCGACCGGTGCATCGCTCAGCAACATCTCGGTGTCCAGTCCACGCACGTCATCGGGCGGCGCATACAACAACGCGGCGTCGGCCTTCCCCTCGCGCAGCATGCGGGCGCGGTCGCCGCCGAAGACCACCTCGATCGGCAACACGCCATCCTCGCGTTCGTAGGCCGCGAGGATATCCGGGAGCAGCCCCGCGTCGCCGCCGGGTTTCATGGCCAGGATCAAGCGCGGATCTCGGGTGCCGGCCCGCTGCGTCCGCGCGGTCGCGGCGGATACCGCCTGCAACACCGTGCGTGCGTCGCGGGCGAGCACCTGGCCGGCCTCGGTCAGCGCGACCGCGCGACTGGTCCGTTCGAACAGGATGACGCCCAGGCGGCGCTCCAGGCGCTGGATGGCCTTGGACAGCGCGGGCTGCGCAATGCCGAGGTGGGCGGCGGCACGCCCGAAGTGCAACTCGTCGGCCACCGCCACGAAGTACGCCAGTTCCCGCGTCTCCAACCGATCCATTCCCTCATGTTATCGATCACGGCCCGGACGGTCTTGGACGTGCCACACCGAGTGGTGATCGGATGGGCTCGTCCCCCGCTTGGGGATTGAGAACGAACACGAATGAACACGAATATAGGGAGGACCACCATGCCCACGATCGCTCTGGTCGCGGCCGGGACGCGCCTCGGTCTGTCGCTCGGTAGGGTTTTCGGCGGTCACGGCTTCGACGTCGCCTTGATCGCCCGCTCCGAGGAACGACTCGGCGGACTCGTCGACAGACTGGCGGCCGAGGGTGTCGAAGCAGCCGGGTTTCCCGCCGACGTCACAGATCACTCCACATTGGCCACCGCGCTGGACAATGTTGCGGCGCGGTTCGGCGGAATTGACGTGTTGCAGTACTCGGCACCATACGTGCAGGTCGCCGACGGTGACAGCTGGATGACCGGGGTGCTGGACGTGACCGTGGAAAATCTGCGGCCGCAGATCGAAGGCTCCTGCTACGGCGCGATCACCGCGACCCGCGCAGTGCTGCCCGCGATGGTGGCGGCCGGTGCCGGCACATTGCTGTACACCACAGGTGCCAGTGCGGTCACGCCGACGCCGTGGGCCGGCAGCGCGGGCGCTGCGGGCGCCGCCCTACGCAACTGGGCCGTCAACCTCAATAACGCCCTGGCCGACAAAGGCATTTACGTCGGCTATGTCGCACTCGGTGCGTGGATCGTGGGCACACCGGGCATTCCCGAAAACGTGTCACCGATGGAACCAGACGACATCGCTCAACTCCTTTGGGACATGCACACCACCCGCAGCCCCGCCGAACGTCTCATCACTCCCTGACAACGGCAAGCGCCGTCGCATATAGGGGGTTGTCCGGGGCCGATGCCCCGTCGTGGCTGAGACAACCCGTTTCGGCGCGTTCACGGTCATCACGTTGTTCCGCTGACGCGAAATGACTTGTGGCACTCTGCAATAGGGGGCGTGGCCCCCGCTATCGATGTCCGCGGGCGGCGGGAGCGGTCTGGGCGCACCATCGGGCCAGCGCCTCCGGTCGACGGGCGAGCGTACTTGGCCAGGCTGCGCACCGAGGTATGCCCGGACATCTTCATCAGCATCGGCGTGGACGCGCCGTCCTCGGCCGCATGGGTCAATGCGCTGTGCCACAGCTGATGCAGCGTGAACGGGCCGCCGTCGAGACCAGCGGTGTGGGCGTCGAACAATTCGGCCGCACGACGGTAGGACAGCCTGGCCCGTCCGGTGGTCGGGTCGACATGTTGAGAGAAATAGCAAGGAGTTTTAACAGTGAGCGCTGAAGTCGACCTGACGGGGGCGAAGTGGTTCAAGTCCCGCCACAGTTCGGGGGCACAGGCGAATGCGTGGAGGTCGCGCACCTCGACGGGGGCATAGTCAGGGCCCAGGACTCCAAGAACCCAACCGGCCCGGCGCTGGGCTTCACCCCCTCGGAGTGGGATGCGTTCACCGCTGGCGTGAACGATGGCAAGTTCGGTCGGCCCTAGACCGCAGACTGACCTGCGGGGCGCACTCGAGCTGCTACGCCCCGAGGAACAGGAAACCTCTCAGCCGACGAAGCTGAGGGGCGCGGTAACCGCGCCTGGCCTCGTTGCGTCACCGCAGCGCGGCCACCACCTGTCGTGCCATGTTCTGCTCACCGAAGGTGTTGGGGTGCAAGGGGACAAAAGACGGGGTCGACAGCGAGGGGACCAGCCCGTTGATCCACTGCTGGTCGGGTGCGGCGCACATATCGTGCCCAATGCTGGAGGTGGCGGTATCGACGAAGATCGCGCCGTGCGCGGCGGAGACGTCGCGCAGCAGTGCGTTGAGGTTGACCAGCACGCCCTGCAGGTAGTCGGCATCGCGCGGCCAGGCGGGCTGCTGCTCCGGGCATGCGCCAGCGCGCGAGGCGGTCGGGTATCCGACGATCACGATGGTGGCTTTCGGTGCGTGCGAGTGGATTTCGTCGATCGCGGTGCCGTACACCGGCGCCAGGGCTGAGGTACGTTCTGCGAAGATGTCGACGCCGCCCGCGGTGAAGGCATCCGCACATGACGTGCCATTCGGCTCCGGCAGCGGATTGCCGCACCGCAGCGCCTGCTTGGCGAGGCCGATGTCATTGCCGCCCATGGTCATGGTGACCAAGGTGGTGTCGGGGGTGAGCGCATCGAACTGCGGCGCCGCGGTTCCGGAGACAACGCCGCGTTGTGAACTCGTGAGGTCGTCCAGGGTGGCCCCGCCGCAGGTGACGTCCTTGAAGGTCTCGACACCGAGCTGCTTCGCGACCAGTGCCGGATAGTTGACCGCGGAGCGCGAACACGTGGTGAGTTCGGCCTGCGGAAACACCCCGGCGCCCGCGGCGAAGGAATCTCCCAATGCGACATAGTGGATGCCCGCCGTCGGTTCGGCAATGGCTTGCCCGGTGATTGCGGCGCTCGTCGAGAGCGCCATCGCCGATGCGATGACCGCTGGTCTCGCCTTTCTCATCAGGTGCTTCCAGCTGCCAAAAACTTGCATTGTGTCTCCTTGTGAACCCATGACCGGACGAATTCAGGCGCATAACTCGCTATGGTGCTCGAACCTGTCGATACATCCGACCTATGCGGGCAGAGTCTAGCCACTATCCGGTAATTGCGAATAACTTTCACGTTCGCATCGTCGGGTTTTCTCGTATCGCCGACCCGGTTGCGTCGCAGCCTCGAGGAATGTTGGGGGATAGGGCATTTCGGCACGCCGGAGGTGAACGTGCACAGTTCCGGATTCATGCGATCGGGTGGGGCACTGTTGCGTTCCTCACTAATTGTCCGCTACCTGCGGAAAGCTCGATGACGCCGATCGATCGGCTTGACAGCGCCCGCTCGAACTGGCTACCGTCGCCATTGTTCGCGCTGAGTCATCGCCCGCCTCGGCATTCATGGTTGGACGGCCGTCCATGTGGCCGCACCATATGTTCGACTGCGGGGAGGCTGTCGTTATTGCCGCACATTCGTCGCATTCGCGGAGAAACTCGGCGCGCCTTTGTTCGCGTCCCGTCAATAAACTCTCGCGCCTTTTTCCCGACCGCCAAGATTCCATCCGTTCATATCGACGTTAGGCGCCAGGTTGTCCGTCTCGATCTCACCCGCCAAGTCAGTGGACGATCTCCCCGGCCCCACCCGGTGGCCGTTGCTGGGAAATCTCCCGCAGATGCGACCCTCGCTGCTGCACCGTCAGTTCGACCAGTGGTGCGATGAGTTCGGCCCGCTCTACCAGCTCCAGATGCCGGGGCGGCGCATTGTCGTCGTCAGCGATCCCGACCTGAATCGCGAGATCTTCCGGGACCGCCCCGGTGGGTTCCGGCGGCAGTCGGCGATCGAATCGGTCATGGACGAGATGGGATCCAACGGACTGTTCTCCCTGGAGGGTGAGGCGTGGCGACTGCGCCGCAAGCTGGCGATGCCTGCCTTCAATGCCGCCCACCTACGCAGCTTCCATCCGACCCTGGAGACGATCACCGGACGCCTGCAGCGACGCTGGGAACGGTGCTCGCCCACGGACATTCGTGGCGACCTGACCCGGTACACGGTGGATGTCACCGCCAAACTGACCTTCGACTACGACATCAACACCATCGAACAGTCCGGCGATATCATCCAGCGGCATCTGGAGCTGATCTTCCCGCTCATCAATCGGCGGATCAACAGCCCCATCCCGTACTGGCGCTACCTCAAGCTCCCCGACGACCGGGCGCTGCAGCGTGCACTCGCCGCACTGCGCACCGACCTGACCGGCGTCATCAGCCGGGCGCGCGCGAATCTGCCGGATAAGCCGACGAATTTCATCGAGGCATTCCTGCTGGCGCAGGACGGCAGCACCGCCTTCACCGATGACCAGCTGTTCGCCGAGGCGCTCACCATCCTCATCGCCGGTCAGGACACCACCAGCAATGCGATGGCCTGGCTGCTCTACCACTTGGCGGGCAATCCCGCTGTGCAGGAACGCATTCGGGAGGAAGTTGCCGAGATCCCCGCCGCGCTGGACCGGCAGCCATATCTGGAAGCCGTTGTCGCCGAATCGATGCGGCTGCGCCCGACCACACCCATTGTCGGGTTGGAGGCCATCGCGGACACCATCATCGACGGCGTGCGCATTCCGGCGGGCACCTGGGTGATCGTCAATGTGCAGCATGCGAGTGTGCAGGAGCAGAACTTCGCGGAGCCGCTGCGCTTCGATCCGGACCGCTGGCTGAACACCGGCCACGGCACGCATCGGCCCGAGGTCTCCACGCCATTCGGCTCGGGTCCGCGCTTCTGCCCGGGGCGTGGGTTGGCGATGTTGGAGATCAAGAGCGTCACCGCCATGGTCTGCCGCAACTTCGATGTGCGCCTGCCCGCAGGTGCGCAGCCGCCGAAGGATCGCTTCCACTTCGCCGTCATCCCCATTGATCTCGATCTCGACCTGACCCGGCGCGCCGCCGCCGTGTCCTGACCGCTGAGGAACTAGATGTCGTTGCATCGACTGACCGCGACCGACGGTGTCTGGCTGTCGCTCGAATCACCCGATATGCCGATGCATATCGCCTTCCTGCTGGAGTTCAGCGCGCCCGAGGGCGGTGCGGCGCAATTCCTGCGGCAGTGGCGGGCCGGACTGGACGCACCGGCGAGCCTGCCGCAACCGTGGAACTTCGTACCGTTGAAGTTTCCGCCGCCCGGCGTCGCGGCGCTGGTGCGCGAGGTCGACGATATCGACCTCACCGAGCACATTCGGGAATGGACGCTGCCAGAACCGGGCAGCCAGGATCAGTTGACCGAGCTCGTTTCGACGATCCATCGCAAGCAGCTCGATATGAGCCGTCCGCCATGGGAATTGCACGTCATCGAGGGGCTGGCACAGGATCGCTTCGCACTGCTGCTCAAGGTGCATCACAGCCTGCTCGACGGCGCATCGGCCATGCGGCTGTTCACCGATACGTTCACCGAGGACGAGGCCGCACGCGATGTGCCGGACCTCTTCACCGTCCGCCCCGCCGCCGAGTCGGCGGAAACTGCTGTGCCCAAGGCGAATCCGTTCAGCGCGCTGCTCGATGCAGTGACCGGCCTGCTGGCCTTGGTGCGTGGCATCGGATCCGCCGCCCGTGACGCCCTCCGCCGGGCACGCGGCAATAAGACCATGGCGCAGAAGGCCTATCAGCAGCCCGACACCATTCTGAACGGCACCATCACCGGTGCGCGCGACCTGTCCAGACGGCGCTATGACCTCGCGCTGTTCAAGCGACTGGCGAAGGCGGGTGACTGCACGATCAACGACATCGTGCTCTACCTGGTGAGCACGGCGCTGCGTGACTACCTGTCCAACCACGCCACCCTGCCCGAAATCTCCTTGACCGCAGGCGTGCCCACCGATCTGCGCGAGGAGGACGATGTGCGCGTCGGCACCCGCGCGGGCATGATGTTCACCGCGCTCGGCACCGATATCGCCGATCCGCGCGATCGGCTCAGCGCCGTCAAGTACTACATCCGTGCCGCGAAACAGCATATGGGCGCAATGGCACCGAATGAGGTCATCGGCTACGGGCTCGCGGTCACCCTGCCGTGGATCCTCGGTCTCAGCTTCGGCTTCACCAATACCGCCGCCTCGCATCCGATGGGCATCTCCAATGTGCCGGGACCGCGAAACCCGCTGTACTGGAACGGCGCTCGGCTGGAGACGATCTACCCGATTTCGCTGCTGATGCACGGCAACCCGCTGAACTTCACCTGCATCGGCTATTCGGGTGGGTTGCATTTCGGCGTGCTCGGTGCCCAGGACAAGCTGCCGCCGATGGCATATCTCACCGCGGCCATGGATACCGCACTCGATGAACTCACCGATCTGCTCCTGCCGGACAGTGTCCGCGCCGTGGGGTGAGATCCATGCCGAACTACGATGTGGCGATTATCGGCTCGGGATTCAGCGGGCTGGGCGTCGCGGTGAACCTGCGCCGGCTCGGCAATGACAATTTCGTCATCCTCGAACGCGCCGCGGCCGTCGGCGGTACCTGGCGCGATAGCGTCTATCCGGGATGTGCGGTCGACGTGCCCTCGGTGCTGTACTCGTATTCCTATGCGCCGAATACGGATTGGACTCGTGTCTACGCGACCCAGCCCGAA
The DNA here is from genome assembly GCF_053602975.1 of Nocardia sp. NPDC004278. NCBI lineage: Bacteria > Bacillati > Actinomycetota > Actinomycetes > Mycobacteriales > Nocardiaceae > Nocardia > Nocardia sp. NPDC004278. Next base: position 141,186 of record NZ_JBSGEQ010000009.1, on the reverse strand, counting down.
TTGCGTGCCTATACCGAGAATATTGTCGACACCTTCGATCTGCGGCGGCATGTGCAGCTGAACAGCGATGTCGCCGAGGCCGATTTCGACGAGGCTGCCGAACAGTGGGTGCTGCGGTTGACCGACGGCAGGCTGATCCGGGCCCGTGCCGTCGTCATGGGCTATTTCTCGCTACATGCCGAGGCGATTCCGGATATTCCGGGCCGGGCCGACTTCGCCGGGCCGCAGATGCATTCGAGTAAATGGGACCCGTCGTTCGAGCCGGAGGGCAAGCGGATCGCGGTGGTCGGCGCCGGAGCGAGTGCGGTGCAGATCGTGCCCGCGCTCGCCAAGAGTGCCGCCGAGCTCATATCGTTCCAGCGCACCCCGGCATGGGTGATTCCGCGCCTGGACCGGCCCATTCCGCCGACGGTACGCAAGGTATTGCGATACGTGCCGCCGATCCGACTGGCGGCGCGCGGATTCGTCTTCCTGTTCCTGGAGGCGATGCACTTCGCCGAATTCCATCCGCGGCTGGTGTCGGTCTATGAATGGCTGGTCCGACGAGTGCTGGTCCGGCAGGTGCCGGATCCCGAAGTGCGGCGCAAACTCACGCCCGACTACGCGTTCGGCTGTAAGCGGCCGATGGTCTCCGATGAGTACTACCGGTCGTTCGCACGCCCGAATGTGCGGCTGAGCACCGAGAAGATCACCGAGATCACCGCGAACGGCATCCGTACCGCCGATGGTGAACTGCACGAGGTCGACGCGATCGTATGGGCCACCGGATTCCACGTCCAGGATTCGATCGCGCACTTCCCGGATTTCCGGACCGCGCAGACCTCGACCCGCAAGAAGTTCCAGCGCGACGGATTCCGCGCCTATCGCGGCATCGCGTTCGCGGGTCTGCCGAATCTGTTCGCGGTCACCGGACCGAATACCGCGCTGCCGCACACCTCCCAGTTCCTCGCCATCGAACCGACCACGAAACTGGTCGCACGAACCATCGAATACATGCGGGCCAGGGGAATTCGCCGCTACAGCCCGTCCGAACAGGCCGAACGCGCATGGGTCACCCGCGCACGGAAGCGGCTCAGCACCCGGGTGTGGTCGACCGGCGGCTGCACCAGCTACTTCATCGATGAGCACCGCACCAACACGCTGACCTGGCCAGGTGGGACCTGGAGCATCCGGCTCGATCGCCGCCACATTCGCCCGCGGGACTATGACCTGACACGCGTGGCGGCCGCTATCCGTCCAGGACGACCAGGCATCGAATAGAGATCCGCGCCCAGGAGCGGAGTGCTGGCTGAGCAGTTCCGCACCATCGACCCGGACGCTCAGCAACTAAAACGGTGACGGCCCCAGTCGATTATGTATCGGACCGAGGCCGTTGATCGTGGCAAACCGTTACGCGGTGGGCCGAGTGAAGTCACCGTCTTGCATGCCTGCCGTGAAGGCATCCCACTCGCCAGGGGTGAACACCAGTGCTGGGCCGCTGGGGTTCTTCGAGTCTCGGACGCCGACGTGCCCGGCTTGCAGCCAGGCTACCTCGACGCATTCTTGCTGGCCGCCACTGTATTTCGATTTGAACCACTGTGCGCCGACTAGGCCGATGGTCACTGTTCGTATCTCCTTGCTATTTTCCTGATTCGATCCCGAGATGGCTGCTCTTCCAGCGATGCTTGTTGAAGAGTTTCATGGAGTGCGCGAAAGCGCTTCACATCTCCGGCGTCATCGAATGTCATTGTGCCAATGGCAGCTTCGGTATGAACTACAGAAGGTTCGTTGTCGGGAAAATCGAGCAAGATGTGCGGCGGCATCACGCTTCCCGTCGGGAGACCAGCTGTGAACGGAAGTACTCTGATCGTCACGTTGTCGCGAGTACTCAGATCGGCAATGTGCCGCAGCTGGGTACCCATGATCTGGCTGGATCCGACGAGTGTGTAGAGAACGTTCTCCTGCAACAAGAACTCCGCTCGAACCGACATGTGCGGCCGGGTGAGTATCCTTGTGCGCTGAATTCGCAGATCCACCCGGTTATTGATCTCATCCAGCGGGTCGTCCGGCCGGTGCAACCGTTCCAAAGTCCGGGCATAGTCCGCTGTTTGGAGCAGGCCGGGTATGACGATCGGCTGATAGAACCAGAACTCCGATGCGAACGATTCCAGCTCGAGATACGTGTTGAATCGTGGCAAGATCAGATGTCGGTAGTCCTGGTACCACACCTTGGTACTGGCCTCGCTCGCAAGCGCTTTCAAGTACTCGATCCGCGCTTCCGGTAGGCAGTAGTACCGGCTGAGGTAGTCGACTTCCATATCCCGGACCCTCGCGTACTGCCCCAACTCGATTCGACTCAGGGTAGCGCGGCTGATCCTGGTCGCTGCCGCTACCTGGTCGAGCGTCAAACCTCGCGCCTGGCGCGCGTCTCGTAGTGCTCGCCCCAGCTGACGACGCGGAAGTGTCGTGCCGCTGAGGTCTGCCTTGCTCGGCATTCTTTGGCCCCCTGCTTTCTCAACCGATACCCCTAAAGCTTCTCAGTCGGAGAGTCAGGCTAGATGAATCTCAAGAATCATGCTGGGCATTTGCGCCTCTTGTCCGAACACCTCCCACAGCGGCTCCACGCCGCGACCGAGGCGCGCGACCATATGGCCACGGCCGAGCAACGCGAAAGCCCCTGAACAGTCGAAACCCGGCTTCGGACAGGCGGCTTCGGACTGCGAGGTGCCACCCACGACCGAAGGCATCACAACCATGACGAACGAGCAAGTGACAGAGATAGTTACCGGACGCGTCGGCACTCGACCGAAGGCGGTCGGCTTGGTGCGCGGTGCGGTGTCGGGACTGAACGCACCCCGGCATGCTGACGCGATCCAACGCCATGCTCGCTCCCTCGGCTATCAGCACATCTATACCGTGCGTCCCCCGCAGGATGACCCCGATCCGGTCGCCTACGCGCTCGGCATCGCGGCAGGGCTGGATGCGCTGGCGATCGTGGTCTTCGATTTGGCTCAGGTCGACAATCAACCGGCGCGCGTTTGCGAGGACTTCGACCTCGAAACTGTGTGCCCCGCAACGACATGGGCGCGGACCGTACGTCCGGTCGTCGTCGAAGCAGGGGCGGCATGATGCGCGAGGAGGAGACGATCGTGACGCCGCCTGGGGTATGCCGGTACACCGACATCGAGTTGGCACACGAGCAGATGCGCGCCCACCGCGCCTGTCGCCTCGGACGGTGCGCATGGAAGGCGGCCGCGTATCACACGCTGGTCGAAGCGGGCCGACTCGCGCCGCAGACTCTGACTCCACGTGAGCGGGCCGCCGCGCGGGGAATCCGGTTCCCACCCTTGGGCAGCGAGCCACGCGCATACTGCGGGCCGACGTATCGAACCCTGCGCGAGGTGCTGGACCGGCTCTCGGACCTGGCGCTACCGGTCCCCGGTGCGGGCGCGAACGTCGGCGGCCACGGTTAGCGCCGGAGTCCGGATGAGCGAGCGTCGCACGGAGGTAGACGGCTGGCAGGCAACCTGGCGTCTCGATCGCCATCGCATTCGAATAATGCTGGTACGCAACGCATCGGATCCGCTACCGCTGATATCGGTCACCACTGCGGATATCGCACCTGACCTGGCGCAGGTGCGTGAGCAGTTCCCGAAACTGTCGCGGTTATGGGACGCGCTACGACACGAATACTGGGCGGAATGCCTGGCCCCCAAGACCATTCCCGGGGCCGCGCAACCTAATACCGCATCCACATAGGTCGCCGCCGCCCCCGGTGCGCACCTGTCGACACCTTCCCCTATCGAGCGGAGTCATAGGGCGGCTCCAAACCCGGACCCAGCCACCGTTCGACTCACCTCGACGGCCCCTGGCCGACGGCGGACGCGCGGCCGTCTCGGCCAGCCAGACGACCTGGGCGAAAGGAGCTCTGGTGATAACGGATCCGGTCTCGGCTCGGGTACGACTGCTCAGGAAGAGGGCCGCGCGAGCGGGCTACTGGCTGGTTCGCGATGCCGGGGCGCCCTATGCCTGGACCTTGCTGGACGGTGAGGACGGCGCATACGTCTACTCGGCGGCGACCCTCGACCTGATCGAGCGATGGCTTTCCGAGTAAGGAAGACCCGTCATCAGTTCATCGGAGGTTCCCGGAGTGTGGGCAGCTGAAGTCGGCGGTGCGTCCGTAGTGTGTGATCCTGGCCTGATCCATGGGAACTCGCGGCATCCATGGGGAACTCGCGGCGGCGATGACCGCACGTCCTGTCGGCCGTGGGCCGTCACCGACGCCGCTATCGCACGAATCTCTTCGTCCCGCTGTGTCAGCGATCGGAGATCGCCTTGTGCTATCGCCTCGACCGCCGGTCCACTTGCCGCGCAGTCGATTCGCGGAGAATGTCTGACAACTTATTCGCGGTCCAATGCCCTTGATTCGCTGTACAGAGCGTTATCGTGTGTCGTGGTTGCATACCAACCGTGATGCACGTTACTGTACCAACTCGTTGATGGGAACGAGGTAGTTCCTTATTGCCGGGAGGGTTTGGCAGGCATGATCCGACGTCGACGTCCGATTAGGGCAGTGGCCGCTGCGATAGCCACGATCACCGTGTTTGCCGGAGCCGTCGTCGCGGCCGCGCCGACCCAGGCGCTCGGGCTCGATGCCCAGTTCACCGCGACTCATGCCGGGCCGCAACAGTATCCGAACGTCTATATCGACTGGGACGTCCCGATCACCATGAGTGACGGCACGGTATTGAAGGCGAATGTCTACCACCCGGCGGACGCGTCCGGCCATCCGATCGCCGACCCGACGCCGACCATCGTCAACCTGACGCCCTACACCAAATTGGTGGCGAATATCGCCGACTCCGTCCTGGCCATCCCCGGCCTGGCCGAACCGCTGATGCAGGCGCTGCACGGCTTCGACCTCTCGGCCTATGGCCTGAGCGGAATCAGTGATCTGGCACAGGCTTTGGCGGGCGGCACGGCCCGAACCTTCGCCGTGGACCGCAAACTGGTGCAGAGCGGCTACACCCAGGTGGTCGTCGATGTCCGCGGCACCGGTTTCTCGCAGGGCACCTGGCAGGTATTCGGCGAGCGTGAGCAGCAGGACGGCGTCGAGGTGGTCGACTGGGCGGCGGCGCAGCCGTGGTCCAACGGCAAGATCGGCATGAGCGGCATCTCCTATTCGGCGATCAACCAGCTGCAGACCGCCGAGCGCAGACCCGCTGCGCTGCAGGCGATCTTCCCGATCGTGCCGGGCAGCGATCTGATCCGCGATGTGGCCGCGCCCGGTGGTGCACTCGGCATCGGATTCATTCCGGAGTGGCTGCTCGCCGTCGACGGATCGAAGCTGATTCCGGATGTGGTATCGATGCTGGCCGGGAAGTTCGACTGGACCTGGCTGGCCGACCGGGTCCGTGACCCGTTCACCTTCTTCAATATGATCATCATGGCCCTCGGCACGCAGAGCATGGATGATATTCCGGCCGAGATGTATTCGGTGCTCGACGACCGGAGCCCATTGCGCACGGCCTGGATCGGACATCCCGAGCGGATCGATGTGCCGACCTTCGTCTACGGCGGCTGGCAGGATATTTTCGCCTACTCCGCGCCGCGGGTCTACAACGCGATCAATATCGCGGACAGCCAGAAGAAGCTGGTGATGGACAACAACTATCACATCACCACCGGCTCGGGCATGGGTGACGCCGGCGGACCGGCGGCCCTCGATGTGTTGCAGCGCGCATGGTTCGACAAGTGGCTCAAAGGCATCGATAACGGCATCGATGACTACGACCAGGTGACCCTGTGGCAGCAGGGCGGCGGCTGGACGCACACCTCGAGCTTCCCGCGTCCCGATATGGATTACCGCCGTATGTATTTGAACGCCGCGACCTCGGGTACCGCGCCGGGCAGTGCCTACGACGGCAGCCTCACCACCGGGCCGGGTGGACCCGCGCGGGTGTCGATCGCACCCGGCCTGAGCACGCTCTGCTCGCGCGACGGTGCCCAGGGCACGGCGGGCATCCTGCCGCTGCCGGATATCTGCACCAAGGATTCGCGGATCGCCGAGACCAATGGCCTGACCTTCACCAGCGCGCCGGTGAATGTGGCGACACCCATCTCCGGCCCGATCGCGGTGCATCTGAATACGGTCTTGGACGCCACCGACGGCTACTGGACGGTGACGCTGAACGATGTTGCGCCGGACGGACGTTCGACACAGTGGACGCACGGCCAGCGCACCGCGTCGCTGCGCGCGGTCGACGAGAGCAAGGCCAGCCGCTCGGCGAACGGCGACTATACCGATCCCTTTCCGTATCTGACGCTGGATACCCGCGAGCCGATCGTGCCCGGCCAGCCGACGGTCATCGATATCGGCATTTTCGCCACCGACGGCGTACTGCAACCGGGACACCGGCTGCGTGTCGACGTCTTCGCCGGGAATTTCCCGAGCAGTCTTCCGTTGCGCCCCTTGCTGAATGAGAGCGGACTGCGCCCGCAGCACATCGAATTGGATCCGAATCAGCCTAGCTGGGTCAACATTCCGGTCGAGGGCGATCCGGGCTGGTGATTCAGACCGGGCCGGAGCCGAGCAATACCAGCGCGGCGCGCGTGAGTGTGGGCGCCAACGCAGGTAGCTCCTGCGGCCCGGATTCGATCAGGGTGGCCCGGACCCGGTCGTCGATGCCGCCCAGCAGCACATCGATCAGTCCTGGATCGGGTTCGGCGCGAACTTCGCCCGCGCGCACACCGATTCGCGCCGCCGCGACCATGCGGTAGCCGAACATGCGGTGCGTGCGGGCCCGGCGGGCGATGAGTCCCGGTCCGGCGGCGAGGGTTTCGATATGCAGCGCCCGCGCTGCCGCCGGTTCGGCGGCCAGGAACTCCAGATATGTCCGCAGCGTCGTGCGCACCAATTCGACAAAGGTATCCGCGCCCGATTCGGTGACCACGCGGTCCAGCTCCCGGGTGATCACGTCCACCGCGAAATCGAATGCGGCGGTGAAGCATTCCTCTTTGCTCTCGAACAGCCCGTAGAACGTCCGCCGCGCCACCCGCGCCCGGCCGACGATATCGGTAATCGTGGTCGGGCCGTAACCCAACTCTGCGACCGCCTCCAATGCGGCGATATAGAGCCGCTCACGCTGTGACGTCGTGACCTCGTCCCGGGTCAATCGATGCGGCCCCCGGGGCAGGCGTTCCGGAGAAGCGCTGGTCAAGACGGTCATAATATCGACGATTCTGCCACACCCAGCACTTTCGCCCAGAAATTCCGGCGCGGTGCTCAGCTCAGCGCAGGGCGCTGCCCTGGAGCCACTCATCCCACGACACGCCCCAGTCGCCGTTCTGCCAGACCTCCAGCGGTGCGCCGCCGGTATTGCGGACCTCGACGACATCGCCAGGAATCGCAAAGTTGAAGAACCACTGGGCATTCGTCAGGCTGAGGTTGAGGCAGCCATGTGAGAGGTTCTGGCTGCCCTGCGCCCAAACGGTGGAATCGAGCTGGTGCAAATAGATTCCGTCGGTGCTGATGCGGGTGGCCCAGCCGATGGCCTCCTTGTAGCCGAGCCGGGAATTGACCGGCAGGCCATAGGTGGAGGAGTCCATGATCACCGGATTGCCCTTGTCCATCACGGTATAGACGCCCGGCTGGGTCCAGAAGCTGAGCGTCTTGCCCGCGATCACCTCACTGCCGCCCCTACCCATCGAGGTGGGCATGGTGCGGATCAGATTCCCGTTCTCGAAGACCTGAACCTGTTTGGTGTTGTCGTCGGCGATGGAGACGTGCGACGGGCCGATGGTGAAGGTGGTCTTGCTGTCCTCCTGGCCGTACAGACCGCCGCCGAGGTCCGCGCCGTAAATATTGGCCGCGACGGTCACCTTGGTGCCCGGCGCGTAGTACTGCTGCGGCCGCCAGTGCGCGTTGCGCTTGTCGAGCCAGTACCAGGAACCCTCGACCGGCGGGTTGGTGGTTACCGAGAGCCGCTTCTCGGCGACGGCCTTATTGGGGACGTCCTCGTCGAAATGCGCGACGACGACCGTGCCGACACCGAAGGTGCCGCCGTCGGCCAGCGGCGTGCCGCCGGTGGTGGTCAGATACACCTTGGTCTGATTGTTCGGCGCGAGCGTGCTGAAGGTCGAGGTGGTCGGGCCGACACGGCCGGTGATGGTGAGGCTTTCGGCGGAGATCGTGTAGGTGTGTCCGTAGCCGAGCGTTTCGGTGGGCTTCCAGGCCGTCTTGTCCGGGGTGTAGATGCCCTCGACCGACCGGCCCGCCTCATTGGTCAGGGTCACCGAGGTGAGCATGCCGTCGTTCGCGGTCACCACGACCGGTGCGAGCGGATCGACACCGTTGCCCCCGCTCGGGGTGATGACGATCGGGGGCGGTGGCGGCCCGGCCTGGGTGGTCGGTGCTTCCGGTTCGGCCGAACATCCGGCCACCACCAGCGCCGTCACCAACGCAAAACCCGCAGTTGCTCTCCACCGGAAACGGCGACTCGACATGACTCTCCTGTGTTTCGCCGTGCGTTCCCTGCAACACACCTACGACGTACTGGCTCCTGCCGTAGTTTACCGGCCGTTTCGCCCTGATTTCTCCGCTGCAGATGTGACCTGCGCCGACCTGCGGATCAGTTGACGCAGGGCACAGAGCTGCCGATCGTGGTCGCGACCGGCTTACCGGAATCGGGTGCTGGCTGGGCGGAAGTGGTGGCGGTAGTGGTCGGCCTCGCGCTCGAGGTCGGCGTGAGTTCGGCGGGCATGGTGAAGTCGCTGCCGATGACGACGGTGATATGCCCCGCTTCGACATTCGGCGATGCCGTGGCGGTGAGGCCGAGGGTATCGGCCAGTTGCGCGGCGTCGGTCTCCGCGCCGAAACCATAGGTGATCGTGGTGGTCGCTCCGTCGGTCCGCGTCCCAGTGCCCACGGTGCCCTGCGGATAGCCGCGCTTGGTGAGCGCGCTGGAGAGCTGGGCGGCCCGACCGGGATAACCGCTCGCATTCTGGACATCGACGGTGCTGGTCGGGGTGTGGACCGATGTCGTCGGCGCGGCCTCGATGCCGAAGGCGGCGCGCACTTCCTTCTTGATGGCCGCCGGATCGACGATATTGACGTCCTGACCGTCGATATTGTCGTAGCGCAGCACCGGCAGGGTCCGGAATTCGACCGAGATCGAGCCCGCCGAGCCGAGGTCGCGCGCGAAATCCAGCAGATCCCAGCCGTCGGACAGCACGATATCGCGGTGTGCCACATCCCTCAGGCCGGAGAGCTTCCCGAAATTGGTCAGCGTGCCGGTTTCCTTCAACGATTTGGCGACCGAGGTCAGGAAGGCCTGCTGGCGGTGGGTTCGGTCGAGGTCGCCGTTCTCCAGCCCGTGCCGCTGGCGCACGAATGACAGCGCGTTCGCGGCGTCGAGATGCTGTGGGCCCGCGGGGAATACCGCTCCGGAGTAGTAGGTGTCGTCGACCGCGTGATTGAGGCAGACGTCGACGCCGCCGAGCTTGTCCGCCACATCGTAGAAGCCGACGAGTGAGATCTCGGCGAAGCGGTCGATGGGGACGCCGACCAGGTTGCGCACGGTCTGCACGATCGATGCGCGGCCCGCCTCGCGGCCCGCACGCTCGAGGGCGACCTTGTCCTTTTGGCCCGAGTTCTCCAATTTGGTCTCGGTCGCCGCCTTTTTCAGCCCGTAGGCCTCCTTGATCTTGGCGTGGTCATAGCCGGGGATGCCGGAGACCGCGACATAGTCGTCGCGCGGAATGGAGAAGGCGACGATCTTGTGCATATCGGCGGGAATATGCAGCAGAATAAGCGAATTCGCGTTGTATCCGCCGTTCTCGCCGTCGCCCGCGTGCAGCTGGTCCAGGATCTCCTTCGGCAGATCCTTGCCATCGAGGTCCTTACGGGTGTCCAAGCCGATCAGCAGGATATTGAGGTCGCCGCCGAGTGAGCGCGGAGCGTCCTTGCCGATCGCATTGGTGTGGGTGAAGCCATTGTCGAATTCGGTCATGGCCGACCAGGCGAATCCGGTACCGGAGAGCACGGCGAGGGCGGCAGTCGACACCAGGACGCGCATTGCGATCTTCGCCGCGCGGCGAACGCGGTGTCGGTTCGGGGTTGCGTGCCGGTGCCGGGCATGGCGCGCCCTCGGTTTGATCTTGGCCAGTTCGACGGTGTCGTCATCCATGGCGGCCGACTCGGTCCCGGATCATTTTCGCCGCCTCAACTCTCGTCTCGACTCATTCGACACAGCGCACGTCCGGGGGTATCCCGCTACCGACTAATCGTCACCCTCAATCTTCCCAGTGATACCGGCTGCATCCGGCGCAGGCAAGAATCGGACATTGTGACCTGCGCAGATTCATGTCTAGGGTCATAATCATGACTGGTCGCTTACTTCTTGTCCCAGGTGCCGGTCCCGGTGTCGGCCTATCCGTCGGCCGCCTTTGCGCGCGTGCCGGATAAACGGTCGCACTGGCCTGCCGCTCGGCCGAGGAGGCCGGGCCGTTGGCGCGGGATTTGGCTCCCGAGGGCCATCGCGCCGTCACGGTACAGATCAATGGCGTACTCGGCGCGGGTGCGTTCACTAGGGATCGGGTGGCCGCGGCGCTGCCCGCAGCCGCCATCCGCGCCCCCGACGACTGGACGCCGCACGTCGCCTACGACGGCTGATGTGACGCGCCGACCTGCGACTCACCCGCTCGGGATGCTGCTTCGAACCGAACGGTCTCTATTACGGTATCCCCGTTCGCACCGAGGATCATCGGCCGGGCGGGCCGTGGCGAGGGAGGACGACGTATGCGGCGGTTCGCGGTAACGGCGGGGTTGGTCAGTACGCTGGTGATCTCGGTGCTGCCGAGTCTCGCGGTGTCCTCCGCGCAACCGGTTGCCGCGCCCACCGCACTGCTACAGGCCGAGCTCGATGTGCTGATCCGCTCGTCCGCCGTTCCGGGTGCGCAGCTGGTCTTCACCGCCGATGGCGAGCAGAACCAGATCAACAGCGGCGTGGGCGATCTCGCGACGGGCGCGGCATTCCCGGATGCCGCGCAGGTGCGGATCGCCAGCAATACCAAGACATTCGTGGCGACAGTGGTGCTGCAATTGGTGGGGGAGGGGCGGGTCGAGCTCGACGCTCCGATCGAGCGGTACCTGCCAGGTGTCGTGCACGGTCCCGGCGGCGATGGGAACCTGATCACCGTTCGAAATCTGCTGCAGCACACCAGCGGCATTCCGGACTATCTGTCCCGCTTGGATCTGAACTCCCCCGAGGCGTTGCAGCAGTACCAGACCGCGGACCAGCTGATCCGGCTCGCCATGGACGCGCCCGCGCTGTTCCCTCCCGGCTCCGGCGTCAGCTACTCCAATACCGACTATCTGGTGGCCGGGAAGTTGATCGAGCAGGTCACCGGGCGGCCGGTGGGTGCCGAGGTGACCGGGCGCATTCTGGTGCCGCTGGAATTGCACGACACCTACTGGCCCGAGTTCCCACAGGAGACCGTGATCCGCGGCCCGCACCCGCGCAGCTATCAGGTCTTCAACGGCGCCCGGGTCGACATCACCGATATCGACCCGGGTTGGGGCCTGGCCGATGGCGCGATGGTCTCCACGGGCGCCGACCTGAACCGCTTCTTCGAGACACTGATCACCGGAGGACTGCTCGCCCCGGCGGAGCTTGCCGAGATGATGCACACGGTACCGAGCCGGAATCCGTTGTTCGGCGATGATGTCGGCCTGGGTCTGTTCCACCGCACCAATCGGTGTGGCGCCGATGTCTGGGGTCACGGCGGTGCCATGGACGGCTTCTTCGTCTTCGGCGGCTACACCCCTGCCCGCTCGATCACCGTCAGCCTCAACCAACTCCCACCATTTTTCGGTTTGGCGCACCAGCTGGTCATGGATCGGTTGGTAGACGACGCCATCTGCGGGTAGCCATCGCCGGTTGCCCGGATCGGTCGACGTATCCGCGCCGCGTATCCCGCCGAATCACCTTGTCGCGCAATACGGGTCGTTCCACGTTGCGTGCGGCGGGCCGGACGCTGGCCTTGCGTTCGGCCAGCGACCGGGTCCAGCCGAACCGACGTCGGTTTACCTCGGCTGTTCCGCAGTGGTCGGCGTGGGCCGAGTGGTCGGGGTCGGCGCGGGTTGGGTGGTCGTCGGCTTATCCGCGTATCTGCTGGTGCCGTCCGGGGCGAGCATCGTGTTGACGAAATCCACGCCAGCGGCCAGTAGCGTTGGTCCACCCACGACAATCGTTCCGATGATCCCGCCGATCGCCGCACCGGTGCTGAGTCCGCCGAGGCAGCCCGCGGCGATGGTGACGACGCAGCCGATGACCGCGCCGATGGCGGTGCCGACGAAGCTGCCGATCGCCGTGGCCAGACCGAACTGACTGGCGAATTCATTGCGGGCGCGCTGGTTCTCGACCATCGATGCCACCGGTTTGACGGCCAGCGGTTGGCTGATGTCGAGTCCAGCGGGCTGCCGCGGCGCCAGTTCGAGCACCGTGCCGTCCTTCTTCACCACCGGCTCGACCGGGATTTCGGTATCGGCGATCCGGAACTGCAGTGGCAGCGTCACCACGACGTGGCCGTTGGTATCCGCAAGATCGACCACATTGACAACGTCGGCGATATCGACGGCCTTACCGTCCCGATCGACCAGCGTGCCGTTCTTATCGGCCAGCCGACTTTCGCCGCCCGTCGCGAGTTCACTGCCTGTGGTCTTGGACAGGGTGAAGGTGCCGCCGCGCACACTGGCGACGACGGTCTTCTCGACCAGTTTGACCGAGTAGGTGATGTCCTGGCGCGCGGGCGCGGTGTCCGGCTCGGCGTACGAGACTCCGGCGCCCATGGTCACGGCACCGATGACAAGGATCGCCGCCGCAGTGCTATCGCAAAGCTTCATTCGGTATTCCATTCCGTCATCAGGGTTTTCGCCTCCGCACCGCCCGCACGCAGGCTCGACTCTCCCCGCTCGAGATATTCCGCGCGATGTACTCATATGCGCGGCAAGGAGGTCGAGGGGAGCCTAGCCGAGCCTGCGGCGTGCGGCGAGCAGATTGGAAACGAACCTGAGGTCGGGCTACGGCACCGCTACTTCCTCCGGCGTGTCGACCTGCGGCGCGGGGCGGGTGCGCAGCAGAGCCAGCCCCAGCAGCGCGGCGGCAATGCTGAAACCCGCACTGATCCACGCACCGGTCGACATGGCCGCGGTGAACGCCTCCTTGGCCGGTTCGGTGTAGCCGAGTTGGAAAGCGGCGCCGATGGATCCACGCGCGGCATCGGGTGCGTCCTCGGGCATATGCGAGGTGAACACACCGGCCAGCACACTGCCGAGAATCGCGATACTGATCGCCATGCCGACCTGCTGCAGCGTGTCGTTCATGGCCGAACCCACGCCCGCGTGCTCGAGCGGAATGGCGCTCATGATCGCGGCATAGGCGGCCGGACCCGCCAGGCCACCGCCGACCCCCATGACCAGCATGCTGGCCAGGACCGCGAGGTACCCGGAACCGAGGGCCAGGATGCCGAAGGCCACACCCATGACCAGCAGACCCCAGACGATGAGCGTCTTATTGCTGACCTTCTTGCCCAGTGTCGCGCCGAGGCCGTTGCACACCGCCGCCGCCACCGCGTACGGCAGCAGCGCCAGACCCGCCTTCATCGGCCCGTAGCCGAGCACGAACTGCAGGTACTGGGTGAGCATCAGCATGAGCGCGCCCATTCCGAACACCATCAGCAGCAGCGTGCAGCAGGTGCCGGTGAAATCGCGATTGCGGAAGACCGCCAGCGGCAGCATGGGATGTGCGGATCTGCTCTCCCAAACCACGAAGGCCAGTCCGGTGACGACGGCGAGGCCGATCATCGGAATATTCCACTCGCGCTCGATGATCACGTAGACCGTCGAGCACAGCGCGATGATGGACAGCAGCACGCCGACCAGGTCGACCGGCCGCTGCTCACCGGTGGTTTCCGGCATCAGCACCAGTGCGGCGACGATCGCGAGCACCGCGACCGGGATATTGAGCAGGAATACCGAGCCCCACCAATAGTGCTGCAGCAGAAACCCGCCCAGCGTCGGTCCGAGCACGATGCCGACCATCGAGACGGTGGACCAGCCCGCCATCGCCTTGCGCCGCTCGTCCTCGGCGAAGGTGGTCATCAGGATGGACAGTGTCGATGGCATCAGCAGCGAACCACCGACACCCATCAGGGCGCGGGCCGCGACCACCTGCCACGGCTCGGTGGCCAGCACGGCCGCCAGCGAGGCCGCGCCGAACAGGGCCAGACCGAGCACCAGCATGCGGCGCCGCCCGAACCGGTCCGACAGGCTGCCCGCGGTGAGCAGCAGTCCGGCGAAGACGAGCACATAGGCGTCGAGGATCCACTGGATATCCGATGGTGTCGCATCGAGTTCGCGGATCAGGGACGGGATGGCGATATTGAGCACGGTGCCGTCGATCATCAGCACCAGCAAGGACAGACAGAGGACCCCCAGAACCCACCAGCGGCGAGGATCTCGTACAACGTTCGATTCCACTCGAACACCGTACGATGAAATCGCACAATGTGCGAGAGAATTATGCTGAGCCCGTGACAAAGCAGGAGTTCTCCTCGGTATGGACCCGCGCTCCGCGCCAGCCGAAGGCGGCGGGACTGCGCCGCGACCAGATCGTCGCCGCCGCCATCGAACTCTTGGACGCTGAGGGTCTGGGCGCTCTCAGCATGCGCAAGCTCGGTGCCAGGCTCGACGCGGGCGCGACCAGTCTCTACTGGCATGTTGCGAACAAGGATGAACTACTCGAACTCGCCATGGACGAGATCTGGGGTATGGTGCGCCCCCCGGATCCTGAGCACACCTCATGGCGGGAGGTGGTGACCACCTTCGCCTACAGCCTCCGGCGGACCATGCTCGACCATCCGTGGGTGGCCACCTTGATCGGCTCCTTGCCGAGCGTCGGACCGAATGCCTTCGAACTCAGCGATCGGCTGCGCCGCACCTTTGTGGGGGCCGGTTTCACCGGCGTGGACATCTACCTCGCGAGCGGCACCGTGACCAGTTATGTACTCGGCCAGGTCGTTCCGGAGATCGCCTCCGCGAAGGCATTCGGCGAGGAGGGTTTCGACCCCGAAGCGGTGCTCGATCTCATAGATACGGTGGCCGCCGACTATCCGGAGATGCTCGCGGACTATCGCGCCACCATGCCCGCCGATCAGCAGACCGGGCGCGCGCTGGCCTTCGACTTCGGGCTGATCTGTGTCATGGATGGACTGGAATCGCGACTGCGCAAGCCGCACAAGTGATCTCGCTTTTTGATCGAGCCGAGCGTGCTGATCTGGTTCCGATGGGATCGGTAGTCGGCCATGCCTTGGTTCTGGGCGGCGCGTAGCTAGCCGGGGGTTGGAGCGCTGGCCTCCTGTGGAATGACGGTGTTCGTCAACAGGTCTGACAGGGTGTTCGGCAGGGGACTGTTGCCAGCGAGGTTGGGTTCCATGCGGCCGCGCCCGGTGGTGTGGTCGTAGAGTTCGAATTCCTGCACGATGATCACGAGGATGTTCGGCTGCGCGGCATCGACCCGTGCCCGGCCCAGTGCGCTCGTCTCTCGCGTCGCGGCACCGGCCGCCGCCGTGCCGTCGGTGCGGAACTGCCGTCGATTCACCGTGCCCACGCATCGCTCCCGCACGCTAATGAGCTGTCGCGGCTCGGCTCCTTCATGCCCGCTTCTTCGGCGCCGGTGCTGGCGGGAATAGATCGCAGACGGTCTCCGTTGCATTGGTTGCCACATCCACCAAATAGATGGCAGACTTGTCGGAACGGAGGCGTTATGCGGTTCGGAATCGTCGCGTTCGGTGCGCGATGTTGTTCGACCGGCGACGTCGACGGGGCGTGCGGGTCTACCGTTGAACGCAGCGTAGGCGTGGTATCGGCTCCCCGGTGCGCTGCATCGTCCGGTGTCGTGCACTGACCTGCGACGCGCCGATCAGCAAGAACCACAATCGAATAGCCATCTGAAATCCATGTAATTGAATTCTCAACTAGCTGAGGAGAGACTCCATGTCGACCACCACCGCCAAGGCACTGACAGCGGGCACCTGGGTTATCGATACCGCCCATTCCAACCTGGGCTTCACCGTGCGTCACCTGATGGTGAGCAAGGTCCGCGGCCGCTTCGCCGACTTCTCCGGCAAGCTCGTCATCAATGAGGACGGCACCGCCTCCGCGGAGGCCGAGATCCGGGTCGACTCGGTGACCACCGATAACGAGCAGCGCGACGCCCACCTGCGCACCGCCGACTTCTTCCACGCCGCCGACTTCCCGGTAGCCACCTTCAAGTCGACCGGATTCCGCGTCAACGGCAACGATTTCGTCGTCGACGGCGACTTCACCATCCGCGGCACCACCCGCCCGGTCTCCCTCGACGTCGAATTCCTCGGCGTGAACCCCGGCATGGGCCAGGGCCCCGTCGCCGGCTTCGAGGCCAAAACCGTCATCAACCGCCGCGACTTCGGCATCACCATCGATATGCCCCTCCCCGACGGCGGCGCCGTGATCGGCGACAAAATCACCCTCACCCTCGAAATCGAAGTCGCCCTCCAATCCTGACCCTCTCTCCTCCCCACTTGGTCGAGTGATCACCATGCGCTGGTGCAGGTAAACGTCGAGTGCCACCTGCACCAGCGCATTCTCGAGGGATCCGGATGCTCGGGGTGGGCTTACGCTGGGTGGGGTGTCCGCTTTGAATTTCTCTGCTGCATCGGTTGCGGTGGGTGTTGAGGGGCTTTATGGGCTGCTTGTGGGGCGGCGGGTGGCGGTGTTGACGGGGGCGGGGGTTTCGACTGACAGTGGGATTCCGGATTATCGGGGGCCTTCTTCGCCGGCGCGGACTCCGATGACTTATCAGCAGTTCGTGGGGGATGCGGGGTTTCGGCGGCGGTATTGGGCGCGTAACCATATCGGGTGGCGGGCTATGGATGGGGCGCGGCCGAATGCGGCGCATCGGGCGTTGGCGCGGCTGGAGCGATCGGGGGTTGTCAGCGGTTTGATTACGCAGAATGTTGATCTGCTGCATACGAAGGCGGGGCATCGTCGCGTCATCGATCTGCACGGAATTTATGCGCGGGTGCGGTGTCTCGGTTGTGCGGCACTGATATCGCGGATGTCGTTGGCCGAGCGGTTGGAGGCGGCGAATCCCGGTTTTGCGGCATCGGCGACGGCTACCGGGGTGGAGGTCGCGCCCGATGCGGACGCGGTGGTGGCCGATACCGAGAATTTCCGGATGGTGGATTGTGCGCGCTGCGGCGGCATGCTCAAGCCGGACATCGTGTACTTCGGGGAGAACGTGCCCAAGGAGCGCGTCGGCGCGTCCTTCGAAGTGGTCGACGCGGCGGACGCCCTCTTGGTGGCGGGCTCGTCCCTGACGGTGATGTCCGGTCTGCGCTTCGTGCGCCGCGCGGCAAAACAAGGCAAGCCCATCGCCATCGTCAACCGCGGCTCGACCCGAGGCGATGACCTCGCCACCCTCACTGTCGATGCCGGATGTGCAGATGCGCTGACGATGCTGGCCGACACCCTGGAGACAACGGCCCTGTCCCACGCCTGAGGGCAACCGTGCTCGACTCGAGGTGATGACCTCGCCACCGTCACCGATGCTGGATGTGTAGATGCGCTGACGATGCTGGCCGACGCCCTGGAGACAACGGCCCTGTCCCACGCCTGAGGGCAATCGCGTTCGACTCGAGGTGATGACCTCGCCACCGTCACTGTGGATGCTGGATGTGCAGATGCGCTGACGATGCTGGCCGACACCCTGGAAGCGACCGCCCTGTCCCACGTCTGAGGGCAACCGCGGAGGTCGAGGGGCTGCTACCGCGCTCGATACCGGCGGCGTTGGCCGAGCCTCGACCGAACCGCGGCGGTCCGGCGGTGGGCCGAGGTGCGGGCGGATTCCGGTCGGATCAGCCGAAGTGGCAGACGTAGTGCAGGGTCGAGAGAACTTCGATCTCGAATGAGCTGTTGCCGGGGACATTGAAGGATTCGCCGCCGCGGTAGGTGGTGGCTTCGGTTTCTCCGGCCAGGGTGACCTTGCACTCGCCGTCGATCAGTTCCATGATCTCCGGCGCGACGGTGTTGAACGTCAGGGTCGACGGCTGGATCACGCCGACCGACTTCGAGGTGCCATCGGCGAGCCCGATGCTGTAGCTCACGCATTTGCCGTCGAAGTACACATTGGCCTTCTTGGCCACGCTGACGTTCTCGAACTGCGCCATGATCTCTTTCCCGAGGTGGTGGAGGTGGAGCCGTCAGCGTACGTGACCCGGGTCGACCGCCCGGGCGGCCGGGGCACCGAGTGCGTTAGCGTCGCTGGCATGCGGCTTCACGTGGGATGTGCGATGTGGACGCACGCGGCATGGCAGGAACAGCAACCCGCGCCGGGGGATCGGTTGCGGCACTACGCCTCCTGGTGCACAGCGGTGGAGGGCAATACGACGTTCTACGCGACGCCCACGCGCAATACGGTGCAGTCATGGGCGAAGCAGACCGGCTCCGACTTCCGATTCGTCATCAAACTGCCCAAGCCGATCACGCATGAGCGCAGGCTGCACGGTGCGGATGCCGAACTGCGGACCTTTCTGGACGCGATGGAGCCGCTCGGCCCCCGCATACATGCGCTGTGGGTGCAGTTGCCCGGCTCATTCGGCCCGACCGACCTCGGGACGCTGGCCGGATTCCTGCGCACACTGCCCGATCCGTATCGCTCGGCCGTCGAGGTCCGGCATCCCGCATTCTTCGAAAATGAGAGCGCCGCAAAGCAATTGGAGCAGGTGCTGGCGCGCGTCGGCGCCGAATGGGTGCCCTTCGATACGACAACGCTTTTCGACGGGCCCGCCGAAAGTGCCGCGGAGGCCGAGGCGCGGGCGAAGAAGCCGCGGGTGCCGCGCCGCACCCGAGCGCTCACCGAATTCCCGATCGTGCGCTTTCACGGCCGCGATTCGACCGAGCGGACGGTCGCGGGCTGGCAGCCGTGGCTAGATATCGTCACGGCATGGCTGCGCGAGGGCCGCTCGCCAACGGTCTTCATCCACACCCCGGACAATGCTGCATCCCTGCATCTCGCCCGTCGCTTCCACGACGAGGTCGGCATGCGTCTGCCCGAACTCGAGCCGCTGCCCGAACCCATCCCGACCGAGCCGATGACATTGTTCTGAATATCTCGAATAAATAACAATGCCGAATGCTTGCTCGGTTAGAATGGGGGTGTGTTGCCGCACTAGTGCCGAGCACGCCGATGGAGGAACCGATGAGTCAGGCCACCGTGCAGACCACTCCGTTCACCCTGCGCGGCGCGGCTGGCCCGCTGGCCGCCTGGGAATCCATCCCGCCGCGGGATGTCGAAACGCGCGGCACGGTGCTATTGGTTCCCGGCTTCACCGGCTCCAAAGAAGATTTCGAGGCCATGCTGCCGATTCTGGCCGCGGCCGGATTCCGGTGCGTCGCTTACGATCAGCGCGGTCAATGGCAGTCGGACGGTCCCGATGAGGTATCCGGGTACACCATGGCCGACTTTGCCGGTGACCTGATCCTGGTCGTCGACCAGATCTCGGACGACACGCCGATCCACCTGGTAGGCCATTCATTCGGCGGCTATGTCGCCCGCGCCGCGCTGGTCGCCCGGCCGAACCGCTTCCGCAGCCTCACGCTGCTGGCATCCGGTCCCTACTTGACCTCCGACATCAACTTCACCCCGCCGCAACTGGTCGCTCAACTCATCGAAAGCGGTGGCCAGCAAGCACTTTGGGAGCAGATGAACCGGAGTCTTGCCAATCTGATCCCACCCGCCAAACTCGAATTCCTGCACAACCGGATGTTCGCGACCAAGAAGGCGAACATGATCGGCATCATGCGCGTCATGGATGGCCCGACCGACTACACCGCGGCCCTGCGCGCCGCCGACCTCCCGATCCTCATCGCCTACGGCAACTCCGGTGACGTGTGGCCGCCGAGCGTGCACGAGCGCTACGCGGAGGAATTGGACGCTCGCACAGCGGTTTACGAGGGCGTCGGCCACCTCCCCAACGAGGACCGTCCGGCCCGCGTCTGTGCCGATCTGGTCGCCTTCTGGAACGATTCCCGCTGACGTTCGAACACGACCACACCCGAATGGTCCGTTGGCCCGCGCCGCCATGGGCCTGATCCTGCCGGTGATCTGCAAAGCCCCGGCCAGCGGCAAGCGCATGCACGAGACCTACGAATACCGCGTCACCTAGCAGCTACCTGTCTGAGAAGGCGCCTGCTAGCGTGCAGGCATGCAGGATAGCGTGACGGTTCGGATGGCAGCACCCGCCGAGAAGATCTGGGAGCTGGTCAGCGATATCACCAACACCGGGAAGTTCTCACCGGAAACCTTCGAGACCGAATGGCTCGGCGGGGCAACGGCTCCCGCGGTCGGCGTCAAGTTCCGCGGGCACG
Source organism: Nocardia sp. NPDC004278 (assembly GCF_053602975.1). NCBI lineage: Bacteria > Bacillati > Actinomycetota > Actinomycetes > Mycobacteriales > Nocardiaceae > Nocardia > Nocardia sp. NPDC004278. The sequence goes on along the minus strand of NZ_JBSGEQ010000009.1, from coordinate 120,740 downwards.
TCAACCGCAATAACTGGGGCATGAAGTATTGGACCGTCTGCCGGATCGTCGCATGCGAGCCCGGCCGCGAATTCGCATTCACCGTGCTCGGGCCGGGTGGGACGTCGGTCAATACCTGGCGCTACCGTTTCGAGCCCGTCGAGGGCGGCACCGATGTGACCGAATCGTTCCAGCTCAACACTGAGAACCGCGCGCTGCGGGTCTACTGGCTGATCGCCGGACGCGCCCGCGGCAAAACCAACCGCAATGGCATGCGCGAAACCCTCGAGCGCATCAAGGCATACGTCGAGGGCTGACCGAGGTCAGGTGGCGGCCAGCTCCACCTGATCTCGAGCCCAGCGCTCTGTCCAAACAGATTGCTGCCCCACCCACCCCGACCCCACCAATAACCAAATCCCAGAACAGCTTCCGCACCACCCGCAACGACCGCACCGGACCCTGCTGAACCATGCAACACCTCGACTCCCGTCAGTTGTTGCATCGACCCCTTGAACCCAAGCGCCGGGGCGACCACCATTCGACTACGTTCGACAGACCCTGTGCCGAGGGGTAGATACGCGGCGGGGCGGGGTCAGTGGCCGCGGGCGATCCAGTCGGCGAGCGCGGGTTTTTCGGTGCCGATGGTGGTGCCGTCGCCGTGGCCGGTGTGGACCGTCGTGCCCTCGGGGAGGGTTAACAGGCGGTTCCGGATGGAGTCGATGATGGTGCCGAAGTCCGAGAACGAGCGGCCGGTCGCACCCGGGCCGCCGTTGAACAGGGTGTCACCCGTGAAGAGGGCGGTGGCCTCGGGCAGATGCAGTGACACCGAGCCGGGCGAGTGGCCCGGGGTGTGCAGGACTTCGATATCGGTGCCCGCCACGGTGATTCGCTGGGTGTCGGCCAAGGACCCGTAGTCGACGGCGGGGTGGGTCATGCGCCACAGCGGATCGTCGGCGGGGTGCAGCAGGATCGGTGCGTCGAGCCGTTCGGCAAGTTTTGGTGCGGCGGTGATGTGATCGTTGTGACCGTGGGTGCAGACGATCGCGCGCACATTGCGCCCGCCCACCGCATCGATGATCGCGTCGGCGTCGTGCGCCGCGTCCACGATGACCACCTCGGTGTCATCGCCGATCAGCCAGACATTGTTGTCCACCGCCCAGGTGCCGCCGTCGAGGGAGAAGGTGCCGGAGGTGACGACCCGGTCGATGCGCAGGCTCACCAGACCACCACCGAACGCAGCACCTCACCCGCATGCATTGCGGAGAAGGCCTTTTCGACCTGGTCAAGGGCGATGCGCTCGGTGACGAAGCGCTCCAATGGCAGGCGGCCCTGCAGGTACAGATCGACCAGCATCGGGAAGTCGCGCTCGGGCAGGCTGTCGCCGTACCAGGAGGATTTCAGCGCGCCGCCGCGGGAGAACAGGTCGATCAGCGGCATATCGATGGTCATATCCGGGGTCGGGACGCCGACCAGCACCACGGTGCCCGCCAGGTCGCGGCCGTAGAAGGCCTGCTTCCAGGTTTCCGGGCGGCCGACCGCGTCGATGACGACGTCCGCGCCGAAACCGTCGGTGAATTCCTGGATCTGCTCGACGACATCGGCACTGGTCGCATCGATGGTGTGGGTCGCGCCGAATTCGGTTGCCCACTCGAGCTTTTGCGGGTCGCGATCGATGGCGATAATGGTCCGCGCACCGGCCAGGCGGGCACCCGCGATGGCGGCATCGCCGACACCGCCGCAGCCGATGACCGCGACCGTATCGCCGCGCGAGACATTTCCGGTGTTCATCGCGGCGCCGATACCGGCCATCACGCCGCAGCCGAGCAGTCCGGCGACGGCCGGGTCGGCATTCGGATCGACCTTGGTGCACTGACCTTCATGCACCAGCGTCTTATCGGCGAACGCGCCGATGCCGAGGGCGGGGCTGAGTTCGGTACCGTCGGTGAGGGTCATCTTCTTGCTGGCATTGTGGGTGGCGAAGCAGTACCACGGGCGGCCGCGCCGACACGCGCGACATTCACCGCAGACCGCGCGCCAGTTCAGGACGACGAAATCACCCGCGACGACATGGGTTACCGCGGCACCGACCGTCTCCACGATGCCAGCGGCCTCGTGCCCGAGCAGGAAGGGAAAATCATCGTTGATCCCGCCCTCGCGGTAGTGCAGATCGGTGTGGCACACCCCGCAGGACTGGATGCGCACGACCACATCGTGCGGCCCGGGATCCGGAATCACGATATCGACGGTCTCGACCGGTGCGCCCTTGCTACGGGCGATCACGCCACGCACGGTTTCGGACACGAATCCTCCTAGGAGATAGAGATGGCGCTGGAGATATCGATGGCGTCGGGGGTGAGCCGCTCGATGTGCTTGCGGTATCGGGTGAACAGGCGTGGGTTATCGATGGCGAATACGGCCACCGGTGCACCGTCGCGCTCGTAGAGGACGGTGAACGACTCGGTGGACGCGTCGCCGTCCAGGAAGCGGACCGCGTCGGTCGCTTGGCTATGGCCCGCGAACTGCAGCATTCGTCCATATTGCCGCGACCAGAAATACGGCGTCGAGGTAGGTCGTTGTGCTGCGCCGACAATATCGGCCGCGGCGATGCGGGCCTGTACGGTCGCATTGGTCCAGTGTTCGCTGCGGTGGTGGCCGCCCAGTTCCGCGTTGTAGGCGCGGGCGCAATCGCCGATCGCGTAGATGCCGGGGATCGACGTGCGGCATCGGGAGTCGGTGACGAAGCCGTTGTCGATCTCGAGGCCGCAGTCGCGCGCCCACTCGGTATTGGGTACCGCGCCGATGCCGATGACCACGGCGTCGGCGGCGAGTTCGGTGCCATCGGTCAATTGAACCGCGCGGACGCGCTCGTCACCCAGGAATCGGTCGACCGCGACGCCGGTCAGCAGCCGTACACCATTGGCGGTGTGCATGGCGGCGCAAATCGGTGCGATCTGCGGTCCGAAGACGGCGGTGAGCGGTTCGGTGGACAGCTCGACAATGATCACCTCGATGCCGAAACTCACTGCGGTAGAGGCTATTTCGGAGCCGATTAGACCGGCGCCCACGATGACCACCGTGCGTGCAGTGCGCAGCGACGTGCGGATGGCTCTGGCGTCCTCCAGCGTCCGTAGCGTGTGGACACCGCGCAGCGTCGGTGCGCCCGGCAGGGTACGGGCCCGCGCGCCCGTCGCGAGGACCAGGGAGTTTGCGCTGACTTGTCCGCCGTCGTCCAGGATGACGCCGGGCCCGTGCGCTGTCGAGGTGATCCCGACCGCCCGCCGCCCGAGCATCCAGTTCGCCTCGGCCACCTCGCCGAGCGCGATATCGACATCGTCGTGCAAGAAATCCTTGGACAGCGGCGGTCGGTCGTAGGGCAGGTGCGGTTCGTCGCCGACGACCGTGATGTCGCCCTCGTGACCGTATTCGCGCAGCTCACGGACCAGCGAGAAGCCGGCGAGCGATGCACCGACGACCACCACCGAGTCGGTACGCGATACCGCATTCATGAGGGCACCACCAGGACGTCGCCATCGACGACCCGGACCGCGTGGGTGCGCACCGCGATCTTGGCCGGCGGTCCGGATACCGCGCCGGTGCGCAGGTCGAAGCAGGATTCGTGCAGCGGGCATTCGACCGTGCAGTTCTCGACCCAGCCATCGGCCAGCGACGCGTCCTGGTGTGTGCAGGTGTCGTCGATCGCGAACAGGCCGTCCTCGGTGTGGAAAACCGCGATCGGCGCGCCACCGTCCGGCTGCACCGTGGCGACCTCGCCCACCGGCAGGTCGGTCAGGTGCGCGACGAACAGTTCCGCTGTGACGGTTTCCGGTTGCTCGGCAAGGGAACTCATCAGCCCTCCATAGTTGCTCATTACGCAACACATCTCAGATAACGCAACAGTGTCCTCGGGTTTGCCGTCGCCGTCAACCCGGGAGGCGACTTGTGAACAATTGGTTTCCAGCTGTTGACAGGCCGCCGGATCGGGTTGACCATTTGTTGCGTAATGCGATTGCGTTGCGCAGCAAGCAACATCGGAGGCACGTCTTGGCTCACCCGAAAGTTGTCGTCATCGGAGCCGGAATCGTCGGAACCTCATTGGCCGATGAAATAACCTCACGCGGCTGGACCGATGTCACCGTTCTCGATCGAGGTCCACTGTTCGCCACGGGCGGATCGACTTCGCACGCACCGGGTTTGGTGTTCCAGACGAATTCGTCCAAAACAATGACGGAATTCGCCCGGTATACGACGGAGAAATTCCTGGCGCTCGACCATCCGGAGGGTTGGGCCTTCAATCCGGTCGGCGGATTGGAGGTGGCGACCACGCCGCAGCGCTGGCGAGATCTGCACCGTAAGGCCGGGTGGGCGCAGTCCTGGGGCATCGAGGGACGGCTACTCGAACCCGCCGAATGCGCGGCATTGCATCCGCTAGTCGATGTCGACCGCATTCTCGGCGGATTCCACACTCCGACGGATGGTTTGGCCAAGGCGCTGCGCGCGGCGGCCGCGCAGGCAAGACTCGCGACCGCGCGCGGCGCTCGTTTTCGCGCCCATCAGGAAGTGCTCGGCATTGTGCAGCGCGGCGGCCGAGTGGCGGGGGTGGAAACCGCCGACGGCATCATCGAGGCGGATATCGTCGTCTGCGCGGCGGGTTTCTGGGGCGCCGAATTGGCGAAACGGGTCGGGCTCGTGCTGCCGCTGGTGCCGATGGCGCATCAATACGCCAAGACGGGCCGAATCGCCGCCCTCGACGGACGCAATACCGCGTTGCATGAGGCCAGCCTGCCGATATTGCGGCATCAAGATCAAGATCTCTACTTTCGCGAACATCGCGACCGGATCGGTATCGGCTACTACGGGCACATTCCCATGCCGGTGGACCTGTCGACACTCGCCACCGCGAGTACGGAAATGCCGTCCATGCTGGCGTTCACCGAGGAGGATTTCGCGCCCGCCTGGCGTGCGTCCATGGAACTCCTACCGGCGCTGGGTGATTCGAAGGTAGAGGAGGGATTCAACGGGATTTTCTCGTTCACCCCCGACGGCTTTTCGATCATGGGCGAGCATCGAGATCTGGAGGGATTCTGGGTCGCCGAGGCGGTGTGGGTCACCCATTCGGCCGGTGTAGCCAAGGCGACCGCCGAGTGGATCATCGACGGCGCACCGCAAACGGACGTGCACGAATGCGATCTGTACCGCTTCGAGGATGTGGCCCGCAGCGACCGCTTCATTCTGGAGACGAGTTCGCAGGCATTCGTCGAGGTCTACGACATCATCCATCCGCACCAGTACCGAACGGCCCTGCGCGGACTGCGGACCAGCCCGTTCTACTCCCAGCAACAGCAGTTGGGCGCGTACTTCTTCGAGGGCGGTGGCTGGGAGCGGCCGGCCTGGTACGAGGCCAATGCCGAACTGGCGCAACGCCTTCGTGACCAGGGAGTGCCGTTTCCCGAGCGCGATGAGTGGTCGGGCAACTTCTGGTCACCGATCTCCATCGCAGAGGCGCGCTGGACCAGGGAGCGCGTCGCCATGTACGACATGACGCCGCTGACCCGGTATGAGATCGCCGGCTCCGGCGCATTGGAACTGCTGCAGCGGCTGACCACCAATAACCTGGACAAGAGCGTCGGCTCGGTCACCTACACGCTGATGCTGGATGAGAACGGCGGTGTCCGTAGCGATCTCACCGTCGCCAGGTTGGCGCCCGAGCGATTCCAGGTCGGCGCCAACGGGCCATTGGACTTCGACTGGTTCAGCAGGCACCTGCCCGACGACGGGTCGGTGACGTTGCGTGACATCACCGGCGGCACCTGCTGTATCGGCGTCTGGGGTCCGGCCGCGCGAGATCTGGTGCAGCCCTTGTGTTCCGATGATCTCTCGCATCAGGGTTTCAAGTACTTCCGGGCGCTGCAAACCTATCTCGGTGCGATTCCGGTAACGATGATGCGCGTCTCCTACGTCGGCGAACTCGGCTGGGAGATCTACACGACCGCCGAATACGGCAGTGCCCTCTGGGATCTGCTGTGGACGGTGGGGCACGAACACGAGGTCATCGCGGCGGGGCGCATCGCGTTCAACAGCCTGCGCATCGAAAAGGGTTACCGCGGTTGGGGAACCGATGTGACCGCCGAACATCTGCCCGCCGCGGCCGGTCTCGATTTCGCGGTCCGCATGGCCAAGGACGACTTCGTCGGCAAAAAGGCGCTGGAGCAGGCGCGGCCACCCGCGAAAATCCTGCGCAGCATCGTATTCGACAGTCCGACGGCGGTTGTCCTCGGCAAGGAGCCGGTGTACGTCGACGGTGCGTGCGCGGGCTATGTCACCAGCGCGGGCTATTCCGCCACCATCGGCCACAGCATCGCCTACGCCTGGTTGCCGGCGGCCACCGTCCCCGGTGACGCGGTCGAGGTCGAATACCTCGGCACCCGCTACACCGCCATCGTGCATACCGAACCGGTGGTGGACCCCGATATGTCCCGGATCAGGAGGTAGCGAAATGACCACGGCTACAGACGGTTACGACGTCATCGTGATCGGGCTCGGCGGGATGGGCAGCGCCGCCGCCTACCACCTGGCCGCCCGCGGGCAGAAGGTACTCGGACTGGAGAGGTTCACGCCCGCCCACAACAAGGGTTCCAGTCACGGCGGCTCGCGGATCATCCGACAGTCCTACTTCGAGGATCCGGCGTATGTGCCACTGCTGCTGCGCTCCTACGAGCTGTGGGAGCGGCTGGCGGCCGACAGCGGCCGAGAAGTCGTCCGGCTCACCGGCGGTCTGTTCCTCGGGCCGCCGGACTGCCTGACGGTCGCGGGCAGCCTGCGCGCGAGCCGCGAGTGGTCGCTGCCGCACGAGGTGCTCGACGCGGCCGAGATCCGCCGGCGGTACCCGAACTTCACACCCGATCCCGGCGATATCGCGGTGTACGAGGACAAGGCCGGATTCGCCCGCCCGGAGCTGACCGTCCAAGCGCATATCGATCTCGCGCTGCGCTCGGGGGCGACGCTGTCCTTCGGCGAAGAGGTGCTCGACTGGGCGGAGACCGGTGACGGCGTGACGGTCACGACGGCACGGGCCACCTATCGCGCCGACCAACTCGTCATCTGCCCCGGCGCATGGGCGCCACAGCTGCTGGCGGAGTTCGGCATCCCGATCACCATCGAGCGCCAGGTCCTGTACTGGCTCGATCCCATCGGCGGCACAACGGCTTTCGAGGACCAGCCGATCTACATCGCCGAAAACCGTTCCGGCATGCAGATCTACGGTTTCCCGGCGATCGACGGCCCGACCGGCGGAGTGAAGACCGCGTTCTTCCGCAAGGGCATCGAGTGCACCCCGGAGACCATCGACCGCGTCGTACATCCGCACGAGATCCAGGAGATGCGCGAGCGCGTCGCCGGACTGCTTCCGGCACTGGACGGTCCGCTGGTCCACTCGGCGACCTGCATGTATTCCAATACGCCCGATCAACACTTCGTCATCGCCCGCCACCCCGACTCCACCCGGGTGACCATCGCGTGCGGCTTCTCCGGCCACGGCTTCAAGTTCGTCCCGGTGGTCGGCGAAATTCTGGCCGATCTGGCCATCGACGCGAAGACCGCGCATCCCATCACACTCTTCGACCCGCAAAGGCTGGTGACCAGTGGAAACAGCATCGCATAGCGATTCCATGGGGGGTGGCGGCCGGGCGACGGGTGAGCCGACCGCGGACCTCCCGCCGGTGGCTACCCCGGCGCTGATCCCGACCCTCGGCGGCAAGTGGTATGTCGAGGAGGCCATCTTCGCCGCCGAACAGGAACGCATTTTCGAGCAGATGTGGTTCTGCGCGCTTCGCTCCGCCGACCTGGCCGATCCGGGGCAGTTCAGGAAGGTGCAGGTCGGTCGCGAGAGCGTGCTGGTGGTACGCGGTCGGGACGGGCAGCTGCGCGCCTTCCTGAATATCTGCCGCCATCGCGGCGCGATGCTGTGCACCGAGGACGAGGGCCAGGTGCGGCGCAACCTGCGTTGCCCGTATCACGCGTGGACCTACGGCCTGGACGGGAAGCTCGTCGCCGCACCCAATATGGCCGCCCTCAAGGACGAGACCGGCGCGGATATCGACCGGGTCGCCTACGGTCTGGTGCCGGTGGCGCTGCGGGAATGGCTCGGCTACGCCTGGGTCTGCCTCGCCGACGAGCCGCCGTCGTTCGAGGACGATGTCATGGGCGCGGTCACCGAACGGCTGGGCAGCTCGACCGCGATCGACTCCTACGGCATTGAGCAGCTGCAGATCGGCCGCCGCGTGGTCTACGACGTCGCGGCGAACTGGAAGCTCATCGTGGAGAACTTCATGGAGTGCTACCACTGTGCGACCATCCACCCCGAGCTCACCGAGGTACTGCCTGAGTTCGCGGACGGCCTGGCCGCCCAGGTGTTCGTCGGGCACGGCGCCGAATTCGGCCCGGAAATCGCCGGGTTCACCGTCGACGGTTCGGCGGGATTCGAGCGGCTGCCGGGCGTGCGCGCTGAACAGGATCGACGTTATTACGCGATCACGATCAAGCCGACGGTCTTCGTGAATTTGGTCCCGGACCACATCATTTTCCACCGGATGTATCCGATATCGGCGGATCGCACCATTGTCGAATGCGACTGGCTCTACACCGCCGATGTGGTTGCGGAAGGCCGCGACGTATCGCGTTCGGTCGAATTGTTCCACCGGGTGAACGAACAAGATTTCGCGGCATGTGAGCGAACCCAACCCACAATGTCCTCGCGCGCTTACCGTAGCGGCGGAGTACTTGTACCCGCCGAGCACCACATTTCCGAATTCCACACATGGGTGCACGGCTGTATCGGCGACGTGAGGTGACCTGAGATGAACGGCAACCCGGACCTGCTCATCGGCGGCGCATGGGCGCACGCCGCGGACGGCGGCCTGCGCGAGATCGTCAACCCGGCCGACGGCACGGTGGTGGCCACCGTGGACGAGGCCACACCGGACGATGCGCGCAGCGCGGTGGCCGCCGCCCGCGCGGCCTTCGACGACGGGGCCTGGGCTGCCACGCCGGTCGCCGAGCGCGCCGCACTCCTGGCGCGGATCGCGGACCTGCTGGCGCGGGACAAGGAGGAGTTGGCGCACCTCGAGACGGTCGATACCGGCAAGACGCTGGTGGAGAGCCGCATCGATATCGACGATGTGATCTCGGTGTTCCGCTACTACGCGAGTCTGGTCGTCGGGCAGGCCGATCGACTGATCGACGTGGGTGATCCAGCGGTGCTCAGCCGGGTGGTCCGGGAGCCGATCGGCGTCTGCGTGCTGATCGCGCCGTGGAACTATCCGCTGCTGCAGATGTCGTGGAAGGTCGCGCCCGCGCTCGCCGCGGGCTGCACGATGGTCGCCAAGCCCAGCGAGGTGACTCCGCTCAGCACCATTGCCTTCGTGCGCTTGGCGCAGGAGGCCGGTGTCCCCGCTGGCGTGCTGAATCTGGTGCAGGGCAGCGGTGCGATGCTCGGCGCGGCACTGACCGATACGCCGGATGTCGACTTCATCTCCTTCACCGGGGGCCTCGCGACCGGTAAGACGATCGCCCGGGTTGCCGCGGAGCATGTCACCAAGGTCGCGGTGGAACTCGGTGGCAAGAACCCGCACATCGTCTTCGCCGACGCCGACTGGGCGAGTTCGGTCGACCAGGTGCTGACCGGTGTATTTCTGCATTCGGGTCAAGTCTGTTCGGCGGGAACACGACTCATCGTCGAGGAGTCCATCGCCGATGACTTCGTCGCCGAATTGGCGCGCCGCGCCGAGCTGATCCGCGTCGGCCCCGGCCTCGACCCGGCCAGCGAGACCGGGCCGCTGGTCTCCGAGGCACACCGCGCGAAGGTGGAAGCGTATGTGGAGCTGGGCATTTCGGAGGGTGCGAAGCTGGTGACCGGCGGCGTCCGGCCGAGTGATCCGGCGCTGGCCGCTGGCAGCTTCTTCCTACCGACGATCTTCGACAACTGCGATCGGTCCATGCGGATCGTGCGGGAGGAGACCTTCGGCCCCATCCTCACAGTGGAGCGATTCAGCACCGAGGCCGAGGCGATTCGGCTCGGCAATGACACCGAATACGGTCTCGCCGCTGGTGTGCGCACCGCCGATCCGGCGCGCGGCGAGCGCATGGTGCGCGCACTGCGCCACGGCACGGTGTGGCTCAACGACTTCGGCTATTACGCCGCGGCCGCGGAATGGGGCGGGTTCAAGAAGTCCGGTAACGGACGTGAACTCGGCCCGACCGGACTGGCCGAATATCAAGAAATCAAACACATTTGGCACAACACGGCACCGAAGCCCGCGGAGTGGTTCAAGAGCGTCTGATCGAAATTTCAAATCTCGGCCGGACAGCCCGGACGGCCGCACCGCGAAAGGCACGGTAGCAATGGTAGTCAAGGAACACAATGTGTCCGATGACAACGGCATGGAGGATTTCGGCTATAGGGAATCCCTGGACCGAAGTATCGGCAAGTTCGCCAGCTTCGCGGCCGGTGTCAGCTATATCTCGATTCTCACCGGTACGTTCCAACTCTTCTATTTCGGCTTCGGGACCGCGGGTCCGGCCTATCTCTGGTCGTGGCCTTTGGTTTTCGTCGGTCAGCTGGCGGTCGCCCTGTGTTTCATGGAGCTCGCCGCGAAGTATCCGGTCGCCGGGTCGGTGTACAACTGGTCCAAGGCGCTCGGCAGCCGGATCGTCGGCTGGTCCTCGGGGTGGCTGATGTTGACCGCTTCGATCGTGACGCTGTCGGCGGTAGTGCTCGCACTACAACTGAATCTGCCACGACTGTGGAGCGGATTCCAGTTCATCGGTGACGGGACCGGTCAATACGACTACGCGACCAATGCGGTCGTGCTCGGCACCGTGATGATCGTATTCACCACGGCCGTCAACGCTTTCGGTGTGCGTCTGATGGCGATGATCAACAGTGCCGGCGTGTTCATCGAACTGATCGCCGCGGTACTGATCGCGATCATCCTGGCGGCCAACTGGACTCGCGGCCCGCAGGTGTTCTTCTCGACCCACGGCTACGGTGCGGCCGAATCCGGTGGTTACCTCAGCGCGTTCCTGGTGGCCACGCTCGCCTCCGGCTATGTGATGTACGGCTTCGATACGGCGAGTTCACTGGGTGAGGAGACGGTGGAGCCACGGCGCACCGCGCCCAAGGCGATCCTGCGTGCCGTGCTCGCGTCGTTCGTCATCGGCGGGGCCATCCTGGTTTTCGCGGTGATGGCGGCGCCCGATCTCGATGATCCGCAGATCGGAAGCTCCAGCGGTGGTCTGCAATACATTGTCGAACAGGTGATGTGGGGTCCGCTCGGCACGATCTTCCTGTGTTGCATCGTGATCGCGGTGACGGTCTGTTCGCTGGCGGTGCACACCGCCGCCATCCGGCTGGCCTTCGCCATGGCCCGCGATAACGCGCTGCCGTTCGGCGACAAGCTCGCCCGGGTGCATCCGAAGACCCAGACCCCGGTGGTTCCGGCGGTGCTGATCGGTGTGCTCGCGGCGCTCATCCTGGTGATCAATATCGGTCAGCCGAAGATCTTCACGGTGCTGACCTCGATTGCGATCATCATGATCTACCTGGCCTACCTCATGGTGACGGGTCCGATGCTGAAGAAGCGGTTCCAGGGGCAGTGGCCGCCGAAGGATCTGCAGGCCGGCGGCTACTTCTCGATGGGTCGGTGGGGGATCGTCGTGAATATCGTTGCCGTGGTGTGGGGTATCGCGATGGCGTTGAACCTGGCCTGGCCGCGCGAGGCCGTCTACGGCAATCCCTGGTACAACACCTGGGGCGCATTCGTCTACATCGGTGCGATCCTCGGGGCCGGGCTGCTGTGGTATCTGGTCAAGGGCCGCAAGAGTATCGGGACATTGGCCTCGCATGCGGCGCAGGTGCGTTCCGATGTCTGACACGGTCTTCGACTACGTGATCGCGGGCGGCGGGACTGCTGGCTGCGTACTCGCCGCGCGGCTCAGCGAAAACCCGGATGTGACTGTGTGTTTGGTGGAGGCCGGTCCCACCGACGTCGGCGATCGCAATATCCTCGAACTCGCGCAGTGGATGCACCTGCTCGATTCCGGTTACGACTGGGACTATCCGGTCGAGCCGCAGGAACGCGGCAACAGCTATCTGCGCCATGCCAGGGCGAAGGTGCTCGGAGGGTGTTCCTCGCACAATTCGTGCATCGCGTTCTGGCCGCCCGCCGAGGGGCTGGACGAGTGGGCGGCGATGGGCGCCAAAGGCTGGGGTGCGGCCGAGGTGCTGCCCTATGTCGCGCGGTTGGAGAACAATCACGCGCCGGGGGAGCAGCACGGTCGCAGCGGGCCGGTGCGGCTGCGGGATATCCCGCCGAATGATCCGTGTGGGGTCGCCGTCCTCGAAGCCGCGGCGCTGGCCGGACTGCCGACCGTCGAATTCAACCGTGGCACAACGGTGCGCAACGGGGCCGGATGGTTCCAGATCAATGCGAGCGAGGACGGGACACGGATGTCGTCGTCGCACGCCTATCTGCATCCGATTCTCGGTTCGCGGCCCAATCTTGTAGTGCGCACGGGATGTTGGGTCAGTGAGATCCTGTTCGACGAGGCACGCAACGCAACTGGTGTGCGCTATCAGCGGCCCGATCTCACCGGCTACGACACCGCCTCCGCACGGCGCGAGGTCATCGTGACCGCCGGAGCGATCGATACGCCGAAATTATTGCTGCTGTCCGGCATCGGGCCCGCCGACCACCTGCGGGAAATCGGGGTGCCGGTGCGGGTCGACGCGCCGGGTGTCGGCTCGAATCTGGACGACCACGTCGAAGGTCTGGTGTTCTGGGAAGCCGCGCAACCCATGATCGCCACCTCCACCCAGTGGTGGGAGATCGGGGTATTCGCCACCTCGGACGAATCGCTTCGCGTGCCCGACATCATGATGCATTACGGCAGCGTGCCGTTCGATATGAACACGCTGCGGCACGGCTACCCGACCACCGATAACGGCTTCTGTCTGACACCCAATGTCACCCAGGGGCGTTCGCGCGGCACGGTCCGATTGCGCACCCGCGACTTCCGCGATCGGCCGAAGGTCGACCCGCGGTACTTCACCGATCCGGACGGCCACGACGAACGCACCATGCTCGCCGGCGTCCGGCTGGCACGCGAGATCGCCGAGCAGGCGCCGTTGCGGAAGTGGATCGCGCGAGAACTCGCACCCGGCCCGGAGGCGGTCACCGACGACGAGCTGCTGGACTACATTCGCGCCACCCACAACACCGTCTACCACCCGGCGGCAACGGCGCGGATGGGTGCGCCCGACGATCCGATGGCGGTGCTCGATCCGGAGCTCCGGGTCAAGGGCGTCTCCCGACTGCGGGTAGTCGACGCTTCGGCGATGCCGAAATTGCCCGCCGTCAACCCCAACATTACTGTCATGGCCATGGCAGAGAAGTGCGCGGACCTGATCAGGGAAACCTGAGTCCGGGGTGCCGGAGGGCGAGCTAGCGGCGTTTCTGGGTGACCACGCGCCGTTCCAATCGATGACGCCGCCCGAGCTGGACAAGCTCGCGGCGGCTTCGTCGTTGCACGAGTTCGCCGTCGGCGAGGTGATCGCCGACTACTCGACGCAGGTGCCCGATGACGTCTGGATGCTGTGGACGGGTGCCGTCACGCTGCAGGGCACCGGCACCGACCCCACGAGTCGGCGGCGCTCGGGTTCCGTCGTTCAGGCGGGGGACGCTGGCGGGGGCGACGACGGTGGCGCGACGATCGACACCGTCGAGTCCGGCGGCATCTTCGGCTACGTGCCGCTGCTGACCGGTGGCAGTGCCGAATTCGTCGCGCGGGCAACCGAACCCAGTGTGCTGATCCGGCTGCCCGGCGTACTGGTCCGGGAGCAGTTCGCCCAACCGGACGGACTCGCCTTCCTCGCCTCGTCGGCGTGGAAGACGGTATCGGGCAATCGGACCCCGGTGGCATCCGTGCTGGGTAACCGCCCGGTCGGTGAACTGGTTTCCGGCACAGTGGTTTTCGTGACACCGGACACCGGTGTTCGGGAGGCCGTTGTCCGGATGACCGAGCAGCGCGTCTCCGCCGTGCTGATCCGGTTGCAGGACGGCGAACTCGGCATCTTCACCGATCGCGATCTGCGCACGAGGGTGGTGGCGGCCGGACTTCCGGTCGACGTGCCGATCTCCCGGGTGATGAGCGCACCGGCCCGTCGAGTCACCGCCGATCTGACCGCCGAGACCGTGCTCATGGAGATGCTCGAATGCGGGCTACGGCATATGCCGGTGCTCTCGCGACGGGGCGAGGTGCTCGGCGTGCTCGAGGACGCGGACCTGCTCGCGGCATCGGCGCGCCAGAGTTTCGTGTTGCGTCGCTCGATCGGGGCGGCCACGGATGCGGCCCAGTTGCAGCGGGCCGCGCGCGAGATCACGGCGACGGTGGTCGACCTGTTCCGCAATGGCACCAAGGCCTCGGCGACCAGCGGGATCCTCTCGGTCGTCATCGACTCGGTGGTCCGCAAGGCGCTCGAGCTGGCATTGGCGGAGTTCGCGGATGCACCGGGTGACGGATTCGCCTGGTTGATCCTCGGCAGCGTCGCGCGCCGGGAGGCCATGCCGTCATCGGATGTCGACAGCGCGCTCTCGTGGTCCGACGAATTATCCTCGGCCAGTGGGCAATTGCGCGCTGTCGCGGCGCGCGTGCACGCGATTCTCGATGCCTGCGGGCTACCCGCGGACAGTAATGGGGCCATCGCCGCGAAGCCGAAGTTCGCCAGGTCGCGCACCGAATGGGCGCGGGCCGCCGAGGGCTGGCTCGACGATCCGCTGCAGGATCGGGGGCTGATCCTGTCGTCGCTGCTCATCGACGGGCGGGTGGTGTGGGGCGACGCCGCGCTGCATACCGTGCCAGCGGCGTTCGGGCGGATGCGGGCCGAACACCCGAATGCGCTGCGGCTGCAACTGCTGGACGCGTTATCGGGACGGGTGCGGACACGGTCGCTGCGCGATGTGCTGTCCCGGCGCGGCGGCACCTTCGATCTGAAGAACCATGCGCTGGCGCCGATCGTCAACCTGGCGCGCTGGGGTGGGCTGGCGGCGGGCGTGACCTCGGCGTCCACCCCGGTGCGATTGGCGGCGGCGGCGAGTGCCGGTGCGCTCACCGATCGGGATGTCACCATGCTGACCGAGGTCTTCGTCATGTTGCAGCGCCTGCGGATGGTGCATCAGGTCGAGCAGTTGTCGGCTGGGCACAGTCCCGGCGATATTGTCATGATGTCGGAACTCTCGCCGTTGAATCGGAGCCTGCTCAACGACGCCCTGCGCGAAATCGCGGCGGTGCAACGACGGGTCGGCAGCATGGGAGCCACAACCACCTAGAATGGCGATTGTCATGGCGAAACAAGGTGTCGAGGACAACGGGCGGACGGCCGCGGTGCAGTCCGTCGACCGAGCGCTGCTGGTCATGGAGATCATTGCCAAGCTCGGGCAGGCGGGCGTCACGGAGATCGCCGCCGAACTCGGCGTCCACAAATCTACCGTTTCGCGGTTGATCGCCGTGCTGGAATCGCGGGGATACGTCGAGCAACTGTCCGAGCGCGGCAAGTATCGGCTCGGTTTCTCGATCGTTCGGCTCGCCGGATCCACCAGTGCCCAGGTCGATCTCGTCGGACAGAGTCAGAGCGCCTGCAACGCGCTGGCGATCGAGGCCGGTGAGACGACCAATCTCGCTGTGCTGGACGGTAGTCGGATCATCAATATCGCCGAGGCACACGGGCCGGGTTCGATCGCGTTGCGATCCTGGGTCGGTCAGAGTTGTCCGGCGCACGCCACCTCCAGCGGCAAGGTACTGCTCGCGGATCTGGAGCCGGGGGAGATGCGCAAGCGCGTCGGCGCCAAACTCGAGGCATTCACCGCCAATACGCTGACCAGGGTCGCCGACCTCGCCGCACAACTCGTCGCGGTGCGCGAGAACGGCTGGGCCGATGTACGCGAGGAACTGGAGATCGGGTTGAACGCCGTCGCCGCGCCGGTCTACGACAGCACCGGTGCCGTCGTTGCGGCACTGAGCGTTTCCGGTCCGGCCTACCGCCTGAGTCCGGACCGCTTCGCCGACGTCGCCCAACTGACCATCGCCAGCGCCGCCGATATCAGCCGCCGCCTCGGTTACCTGCGCTGACCTCCCCCGCCGGGTGGGATCGAAATCTGTCTGATCTCGGTTGCCTTCCCGTGTTGACATGGGGGTGGGATGGCCCAATACTGAGTTGCGTATAGAGCTTCGTGTTGCGTTCTACGCAACTTGCTTCTTGCGAAACCGAATATCCGCCGTTCGACGTGCAGCGGGAGATCTCCACACCGTATGTGGAAGCCGAAGGAGCAACACCTCCCGGGAATCTCTCAGGCCCCAGTACCGCTGCGCTCAGGCAACTCTGGAAAGCAGTGCACGCGCACTCGCCGACGGGGCAAACGCACCGACCGGGTGCGTGAATCTCTCAGGCCATTGGACAGAGCGGGAGGAGCTACCTACGCGCACGCGTCGACGAAAGGCTCCTCATGGCCGACTCCGCTATCCGAACCGAACTCGATGCCACACTGCGCGAATTCGACCCGCTCGTCGCCGAATTGGTGGACCGGGAGGTCGACCGTCAGCAGCGCGGGCTGGAGATGATCGCATCGGAGAACTACGCGCCGCTCGCGGTGATGCAGGCGCAGGGATCGGTGCTGACCAATAAGTACGCCGAAGGATATCCGGGGCGTCGCTACTACGGCGGGTGCGAGCATATCGACCAGATCGAGTCGCTGGCGATCGAGCGACTGCGCGGGCTCTTCGGCGCCGAATACGTGAACGTGCAACCGCATTCGGGGGCGCAGGCGAATGCGGCGGCAATGCACGCGGTGCTGCGGCCCGGTGACGGCATCCTCGGGCTGGCGCTGGATCACGGCGGTCATCTGACGCACGGGATGAAGATCAACTTCTCCGGGCGGCTCTATGACGTCGCGGCCTATCACGTTCGGGCCGAGGACCATCTCATCGATATGGACGAGGTGCGCAGGCTCGCCCACGAGCACCGGCCGAAGCTGATCGTGGCGGGGTGGTCCGCGTACCCGCGCCATCTCGATTTCGCCGAATTCCGCCGCATCGCAGATGAAGTCGGCGCGTATTTGATGGTGGATATGGCGCACTTCGCCGGTCTGGTCGCGGCCGGGCTGCATCCCTCGCCGGTGCCGCACGCGCATATCGTCACCTCGACAACCCACAAGACGCTCGGCGGACCCCGTGGCGGATTCATTCTCGCGGTCGAGGAATTGGCCAAGAAGCTGGGTTCGGCGGTCTTTCCCGGACAGCAGGGCGGGCCGCTCGAGCATGTGATCGCGGCCAAGGCCGTCGCGTTCAAAATGGCAAGCGAACCGGTGTTTCGGGAACGTCAGGAGCGCACTCTCGCCGGTGCGCGCCTGCTCGCCGAACGGTTGCTCGCCACGGACTGCCGGGCGGCGGGCATCAATGTCGTCAGCGGCGGCACCGATGTGCACCTGGTGCTCGTCGATCTGCGTGATTCCGAACTCGACGGTCAGCAGGGGGAGGATCTGCTGCACGACATCGGCATCACGGTGAACCGCAATGCCGTTCCGTTCGATCCACGCCCGCCGATGGTCAGCTCGGGACTGCGGATCGGTACGCCAGCGCTGGCCACCCGCGGGTTCGATATCGAGGCGTTCACCGAGGTCGCCGATATCATCGCGGTGGCGCTGCTGCGGGGGCAGTCCATCGCCGAATCAACCGAGCGCGTCGATGCGCTGGTACGCCGGTTTCCGCTGTACCCGGGTCTGCGCGGTACGGCATGACGGTCAGCATTTTCGATCTGTTCCGGGTCGGCATCGGGCCGTCGAGTTCGCATACGGTGGGACCGATGCGGGCGGCGGCGCGGTTCATCGATCGGCTGAAATCCGATGGGGTGCTGCACAATACGGCTGCCGTACGGGTGCAGTTGTATGGATCGCTCGGCGCGACCGGGCGCGGGCACGGCAGTATCGAGGCGGTCGTCACCGGATTGTCGGGGGAACGACCCGAGGTGGTCGAGCCGAAGGTGGTGGCGCGCACCACATCCGACGTGCGCGCCACCGGCATGCTGCACCTGGGCGGCGTGCACCCGATCGGCTTCCTCATCGAGGAGGACATCGAACTGCTCGGGCGGACCAAACTCGCCTTCCACAGCAATGGCATGCTGTTCCGCGCTCTCGACGATGTCGGATGCGTGCTCGCTGAACGCCAGTTCTATTCCGTCGGAGGTGGTTTCGTCCTCGACGAGGACGAGATCGCTGGACCGGCCGAGGTCGTGGCCGTGCCGCAGCCATTCTGTTCGGGGCGCGACCTGCTCGCTCTCGCGGCGTGCCAGCCGATCAGCGCCATTGTGCTGGCGAACGAAATGTCTTGGCGCAGTGCGGATCACATCCGTGCCGAGCTGCTCGATATCTGGGCCGTCATGCAGGATTGCGTCCGACGTGGCATGACCACGCGCGGTGTCCTGCCCGGCGCGCTCAGTGTGCGGCGGCGGGCAGCGGCACTGCACGATCGCCTGATGTTCGAAGCCGATGAAACAGATCCGCTGCGTGCGATGGAATGGGTCACCTTGTTCGCGATGGCTGTCAACGAGGAGAACGCGGCGGGCGGACGCGTCGTCACCGCACCGACCAATGGCGCGGCCGGCATCATTCCCGCTGTGCTGCACTATATTCAGCGGTTCGTCACCGACAGCGCGGACGCCGTGATCGAATTCCTGCTGACCGCAGGGGCGATCGGCCAGCTGATCAAGGAGAACGCCTCCATCTCCGGCGCCGAAGTCGGCTGCCAAGGCGAGGTCGGTGCGGCTTGTGCCATGGCCGCCGCCGGACTCGCCGCCGTACTCGGCGGCACCCCGGCCCAGATCGAGAACGCCGCCGAAATCGGCATCGAGCACAACCTCGGCCTTACCTGCGACCCGATCGGCGGCCTCGTCCAGATCCCCTGCATCGAACGCAACGGCGTCGCCGCTGTCAAGGCCATCACCGCCGCCCGAATGGCCGTTCGCGGCGACGGCATCCACCACGTCTCCCTCGACCAGGCCATCCGAACCATGCGCGCAACCGGTGCCGACATGCTCGACAAGTACAAGGAGACCTCCCAGGGCGGCCTCGCGGTCGCCGTCGTCGAATGCTGAGGCCGCAGCGATCGTCGGGCAGAACTGTGGGCGGCGTCGATCAGTGGTCGCGGGGCGCATAATCGTCCAGAAGGCTGAGATCCACTCATATCCGAGCCCGGGAGAATGGCCGTGGACTACTACGATCTCGGAACTTATGCGCGGCCGGTGACGACGGCGTCGGCTGCCGCGCAGCGGTGGTTCGATCGCGGGCTGATCTGGACGTATGCCTTCAACCATGAGGAGGCGGTGCAGTGCTTCGAGCGGGCTGCACAGCTGGATCCGGGGTGCGCTATGGCCGCCTGGGGGGTGGCATATGCGCTGGGGCCGAATTACAACAAGCCGTGGGAGTTCTTCGACGCTACGGAGTTGGCCGATACGGTCGCGCGGACCCATGACGCCGCCCGCAAGGCCGCCGAACTCGGGGGCTCGCAGGTCGAGCGTGCGCTGATCGATGCATTGGCCGCGCGGTATCCGGCGAAGGTGCCCGATGGGGATGGGTCGGTCTGGAATGCCGAGTATGCCGCGGCCATGCGCGGCGTCTACCAGCGGTTTCCGGATGATCTCGAGGTCGCGACGCTGTTCGCCGACGCGCTGATGAATCAGACGCCGTGGGCGCTGTGGGATCAGCGCAGTGGTGCGCCCGCCGACGGGGCGGCCACGCTCGAGGCCAAGGCCGTGCTGGAGCGGGCGTTGCGGACCGCCGAGGGGCGCGGGCATCCGGGCGTGCTGCATCTATACATCCATTTGATGGAGATGTCGCCGACGCCGGAAGCCGCGCTGATGGTGGCGGATCGGCTGCGTGGTCTGGTGCCCGATGCGGGTCATCTCGAGCACATGCCGTCGCATCTGGATGTGCTCTGTGGTGACTACCGTGCGGTGGTAGCCGCCAATTCGGCCGCGATCGCCGCGGACGAGAAGTATGTCCGGCTGGCGGGGGAGATCAACTTCTACACTCTCTACCGCGCGCACAATTATCACTTCAAAATCTATGGCGCGATGTTCCTCGGGCAGTCTCGGGTGGCGCTGGAAACCGTTGCGCAGCTGGAGAATTCCATTCCGGAGGAGCTGCTGCGGGTGCAGTCGCCGCCGATGGCGGATTGGCTGGAGGGCTTCCTGTCGATGCGGGTCCACACGTTCATCCGGTTCGGGAAATGGGCCGAGATCATCGATCTGGCGCTGCCGAAAGATCAAGAGCTGTACTGCGTCACCGTCGCGATGCTGCATTACGCCAAGGGCGTCGCCTACGCCGCGACCAACCGCGTCGCCGAGGCCGATGAGCAGCAGCGCCACTTCCTCGCCGCGGTCGACCGGGTTCCCGAATCCCGGACCCTTTTCAACAACACCTGCCGCGATATCCTCGCCATTGCCGCGGCCATGCTCGACGGTGAACTCCAGTACCGAAAGGGCAATTACGACAGCGCTTTCGAAGCCCTGCGCCGCGGCATCGACCTCGACGACAATCTGCCCTACGACGAACCGTGGGGCTGGATGCAGCCGACTCGGCACGCCTACGCTGCGCTACTGCTCGAACAGGGCCGCATTGCCGAGGCCGAGGCCGTCTACCGAGCCGATCTCGGGCTCGATGACACCCTGCCGCGCGCCTGCCAACATCCGGGCAATGTCTGGAGTCTGCACGGCTATCACGAATGCCTGGTGCGCCTCGGCAAGGCCGGGGAGGCCCGAATCATCGCCCAGCAGTTGAAATTGGCCACGGCCGTGGCGGATGTGCCGATCGATGCCTCGTGCTTCTGCCGATTGTCCGCGATCGGTCACGTGGATACGCGCTGCTGCGGTGCGCACGAGTGAGTCAGGAGATATCGCCGAGCCCATTGCTGAGCACCGGCCACGAATCCTTCAGCGCGCGTTCCCAATAGCCCCAGGAATGGGTGCCGGTGGGTTCGAGATCAAAGGTGGCGGGAATGCCGAGCTGATTCAGCCGGTCTCGCAGATTGCGGGTGCACCAGGCCGTGGCTCCCTCGATGGCGCCGCCCATGGTCACCTGGAGCGGGAGCCCACCTTCCGCTGGGGTCTGGGTATGCGGATCGGTGGGATTGTCATAGGGGCCCGGCATTCCACTCCCGGCCGACAGGTACAAATTCAACCCGCGCAGCCCCTCGGCATTCACATACGGATCATGGGCCGCCCACATCGGATCCTGGGGCGGCCCATACATATTCACGGGATCTCCGTGCCCTTTGCGCACCGACATTTCGACGAACGCCTGCCCGACCGGATCACTGATCTGCGCACACCCGCTGAACGCACCGACGGAGCTGTACCGCCCCGGACTCGAAATCGCCAGCGACAGCACCGATGTGCCGGACGTGGAGATCCCCGCAATGGCATTGCGCCCATTGGTCCCCAGCGCCGCATCGATCAACGGCGGCAACTCGCGAGTCAAATACGTCTGCCACTTATTGACTCCCAACACCGGGTCCACCGCACGCCAATCGGCGTAGTAGCTGTATGCCCCGCCGATCGGCTGCACCACATTGATGTTCTTATCGCCGAAAAACCGCATGACATCGGTCTTCGTGGCCCACGTCGAACCATCGGTGCCGCCATCCACCCCGGCCAGCAGATACACCGTCGGCCGCGCCGCACCGGTATCCGCGGGCCGCTGCACCTGCACCGAAAGCTCCCGGCCCATCGCCCCCGAATACACCGTCAATGTCAGATTGCGAGCATCACGAATATCGACCGCGGCAATCCTCGACCCATCCTCGGTCGTCACCGACGCCAACACCGAACCGTTGGCAATGATCGGGTCCGGTGCCGCGTTCGAACGAACTCCGGCCGCGATGGACCCACTCCCGAGCACAGCCGCGGCGGCGATAACCGAGGCCAATCGAAGACCACCAACACCCATCGGCTCCCAACCTCTCCCGAATCGGCCGCACTGAACATCGCGCCCGTTCCCGTATACAGCACCGAGCACGTTTGTGCACACCGGTGGCGGTGGAAGCCACGCCGCTCGTAACTACCGGCCAGCCCGCAGACCGGAGAAGTCGCGGAGTACGACGTGATTGCGGTCGGCGCAGCTGCCGAGTGCGTGATCGGGGTGCAGGCCGAGGTATTGGCGGCGGGTGCGGGTGCTCCAGCGTCGGGCGGATTCGGTGCGGGTCTTGTAGAAGTTGACCGTGTACCCGCCCTCGTAGAGGCGCAGCAGACTATAGCCGCCCGGATATTCCTTGGTGGCCGCGACTTCCAGGAATTCGACATCGACACCGGAGTCGGGACGGTTGCGGCGATTGCGGTGGGTGTGCCCGCAGTGGTGCAGGAATACGCCCGGGGTGTTGCGATAGAGGGTGTGCAGGGCGGCGGCATTCGTGCGGTCGAGGACGAATCCGGGGCCGCCCGGATTGCTCACCGCCGCATGGGAAGTCACCGGATGGTGGCCGAAGACCAGGGTGGGCCGGTCGGAGTCGGCCACGAGCACCTCACGCAGATGCGCCAATTGCGGTGCCACGATGGTGCCGCCGGATCCGCGCAGCCGGGTGGTGTCGAGGCCGATCATGCGCAGTTCGCCGACACGATGCTCGACCAGGCGCTGGCGGGCGTGGAATACCTTGCCCCAGTGGTCGATTCGGTGCGCATCCGGCTTATCGTGGTTACCTCGGCAGACGAAGTAATCGCGGCCGAGGACACCCCACCCGTCGAGCCGCTTGCGCACGCCGAGGCACTGTTCGAGGGTACCGGTATCGGTGAGATCACCCGCGACGATCAGCTGATCGGCCGCGCGGTCGGGTCGGCGCAGATCATCGAGCAAAGCCGTCAGCATGAAGTCCGGATAATGCTCGGTATCGTGGCTCAGACCGGTGGGCAGTCCGGCCACGACCAGGCCGCTGCTGTGTTCCCCGTAGTGCACATCGTTGGCGAGTGCGATGGTGTGCAGCAGCCGTCCCGGCGGCGGGGTAGCGGTGGTGAATGTGCCAGTGGATTCGGGTGTTCCGGCGCGGCGGGTCACCAGGGTGCGGGCGGGGACGGCGCGGCGCCCGTCCGAATAGGCCTCGAACCGGTAGGTGCGGCCGGGCTCGAGTCCGTCGAGTTCCGCGTAGTGGTAGGCGGTCGGCCGGGAGTCCAGGAAGTGCGGCCGCGCCGACAACCGGCCGTCGACCGGTGCGATCCTGACCTCGGTATCGGCGGGTACCGGGCGGGTCCGCCCGTAGCGGTCGCGGGCGCGCGTGGTCCAGGTCAGGATCGCCGAGCGATCGGTCACCGTGACCACCTCGAGGTCGGTGGCCACCATCGAATCCCGACGCACCCGAACGGAATCGGCGACTCTCGGGTGCGCGTAGCGCGGAGTTCGCACGGTGACCGCCGCGGCGCCCGCTGCCACATTCGCCAGCCACAGGGTCCGAAGTCGCGGATCGAGCATAGTGATCTCCGTTCGCCTCTGTCCCCGACGGTACGGTTGCCGGTTGAACGCTCGGGTCCGCGCACATGACAGGTCGGCTTCCGTTATCGAACATTCGAGCGGTATCGCCGGGCGTGGGGATTTGACTCCGAACCGGATCCGGGTCGAGAGTGCGCGGATGGGTGGAACGACCGAGGTGTCCCGCGCGACGTTGCGCAAGGTCACGATTCGTTTGGTGCCGTATCTCGGGCTGTTGTATTTCATCAACTACCTGGATCGGGTCAATATCGGATTCGCCGGACCCAGCGGGATGAAATCGGATCTGGGACTGACCGAAACGGCGTTCGGATTCGCCTCCGGCATCTTCTTCATCGGCTATCTCGTATTGGAAGTGCCGAGCAATCTGGCACTGCACCGCTTCGGGGCGCGACGCTGGATCGCCAGGATCATGGTGAGCTGGGGTGCGGTCGCCACCGCCATGGCGTTCGTGCCCAATGAGACCTGGCTCTACATCCTGCGATTCACGCTGGGTGTGGTCGAGGCCGGATTTTTCCCCGGCATCCTGCTGTATCTCACCTATTGGTTTCCGCAGACCCAGCGCGCGAGAATCGTCGCCCTGTTCATGACGGCGGTGCCGATTTCGACCGCATTGGGTTCGACGGTATCGAGTCTGATCATCCAGTACGGCGACGGTGTCTTCGGACTCAGCGGCTGGCGTTTCATGTTCCTGGTCGAGGGACTGCCCGCGATCGCGCTCGCGGTCGTCACCTGGTTCTTCCTCACCGACCGACCCGCACAGGCGAAGTGGCTGACACCGGCGGAAAGGGACTGGCTGACCGCCGAACTCGACGCCGAGCAGGCGGCACGCGTCGAACACTGGACGGTGCGCAAGGCCCTCACCCATCCGCGCGTGCTCGGCCTTGCCCTCATCTATGGCGGCATCGTGTACGGCCTGTACGCGCTCGGGTTCTTCCTGCCCACCATCATCACCGGATTCCAACAGCAGTACGGCACCCACTATTCGGTGGTGCAACGCGGGCTCATCAACGCGGTCCCCTATGTGATCGGCGCCGTTGTCATGGTCGTGTGGAGCAGGCACGGTGACCGGACGGGCGAGCGGGCCTGGCATGTGGCGCTGCCCGCGCTGGTCGGCGGGCTCGCGATTCCGGCGGCGCTGTATCTGGGCAATCCCTTCGCCGCAATGGTCGCGGTCACCGTATGCGCGGTCGGTGTCCTCGCCGCGCTGCCCACCTTCTGGGCGCTGCCGAGCACATTCCTCTCCGGTGCCGCCGCGGCTGGCGGTATCGCCCTGATCAATTCGATCGGCAATGTCAGCGGGTTCGTCGCACCGTACGTGACCGGCGCATTAAAAGATCTGACCGGCACCCAGCGCGCCGGACTGTGGGTCGTCGGCCTCGCCATGATCGGCTCCGCCATCGGCGTCCTCGCCCTGCGATCCCGAATCCGCACCGCGCCAACGGATTCGGGAGTTCGGCGCTGAGTCAGGCCGCTCGCTCGGCCGCACTCCGCTCGACGCAGAACTCATTGCCTTGCGGATCCAGCAGCGTGACCCACCCGAGCCCATCGGCGCTGCGATGGTCCTCGTAGAGTGTCGCGCCCAGGTCGAGGATCCGGCGCACCTCTTCGTCACGGCTGCGTTCGGTGGGCATCCAGTCGAAGTGGATCCGGTTCTTCACCGTCTTGTCCTCGGGTACTCGGATGAACAAGAGGCCGGGAACTCCGGACGGTGATTCGACCAGGGCCTCATCGGTGCCCGGCCCGTCCTCCTCGGCTATCGGCCATCCGGTGACGGCACTCCAGAACGTCGCAAGCGCATACGGATCGGCGCAATCCACGGTCACATGGCGAAGGATCATCCAACCGAGCGTAGCCATCCAGCCCCGCCCTGTGCTCGGGTCGGCGAGCCACCGCTGTGCTGCGGATCACCGGCCTTGCCCTCTGGTTGATTTAGAATGATCCTTCTAATATGGGCTCATGAGCAATCGAGATGTAGTCGACAAGTTCTACAAAGCAACACAATCCGGTGATGCCGCCGCGATTCTGGCGGCGCTGCATCCGCGCTTCGAAGGCTGGGTGGCCCCGGGAATGCCCAGCGTCGAGATCACCCAGGCACATGGCCCGGAAGCGGCACTCGCGGGCATCTGGGGGCCGGTATTCCGTGACTTCGCGATCGCCCCGTTCGCCGAAGAGTGGTTCGACGGCCAGTACGACACCGTCATCGTCACCGGCCACTATCGCGGCACGGCCCGCGCCACCGGCAAGCATGTCACCGCCGAATTCGCCCACATCTGGCATATTGCCGACGGCAAGCTGCTCGCCCTGCATCAGTACACCGACACCTGGCACTGGCGCGAGGCGCTCTCGGCCGCGGCCTGATCGCAAACTTTCGCGGCCACGCAGCTGGAGGATGGCCGTATGTCAACGGATCTCGCCGCATTCGTTCGTGGCCTGCCCGAGGCGGAGATCCGAATTCGCATGACCTATCGACCGGTTGGCGGCGACACGCCCGACTATGTCGACACCCGTTGAATGAACCGACTGGTCGGGCTGTTTGCTGGCGGCAAACATTCGGTTCGCAGCGCACCGAGGCCGTTCAACCGCGTGGTCATCGCGCCGCGGGACGGCGTCCGCGAGTACTAAATCGTCGTTAAATCGAAACCTGCGATGCGTGTGTCGCGCGCGGCGCGCCGCGACACAACCCAGCGACGGCAAATTGACAGTTTCGCTGGCAACGGTACATCGACTATGAATGTCTGGTGCCGTTCCCACGCGTGATCATTTGTCCGCCGTTGAATCTCTCCCGCGGGGAGTCGATTTGACCATCGAACATCCCATCGAGGACGAGGTCGGACAGCTCGCGCGGCGGGTCGAGCGGGCCCGAGGACGACTGGCCTATCAGTTCGATCCTGCGCTCACCGAGGCGCTGTCCGAGGACGAGCTGATCGCCGAACGTGAGCTCGCCGAGAAGATTCGCGGCGAGGATCGCGCGCAGCGATGGAAACAGGTTCAGGCCGCGGCCGCCGCGGCCGACCGCGCAAGGCATACCACCGAAGCGATCGAGAAGGCCGATATCAGAGATCTACTGGTAGCCCGCAAGGCAATTGCGGCGCAGCGGCGGGAGTCGAGCCCGCATGCCAAGCTGGCGTCGCTGTACCGGCATCGAGGATGGTCACTGCGCGCGCTGGCGGGTGTGGTGGCGGCGGGCATGCTGTGGTCCGCGGTCAATGTGCAGCACAACATCGCACCGGGCGGGCCGGGCGATCCGCTGTACTGGTTCAGCTATCTCATCGAGGCGATGATCAGCGTCTGCCTGATCATCATCATGGTCGGCACCAATAAGGTCGCCGAATGGGGTGTCATCGATAACCGCCGACAGGTCGCCGCGGCCGAAATCGCCCTGCTGACACTGACGGTCACCCTCAACACCTACCCGTACCTGCGCGACGGGGAATGGTATGAGACCGGTGTGCACGCGGTCGCGCCGGTCATGATCGGTGTCGCCCTACTCATCCATGATGCCGCGAGCGCCCGCTACGGCCTGGCCATCTACCGGGCCACCGAGCAGGTTCGCGAGTTACCCGATCCGGCCGAGCAGATCCGGGAAAAGCTCCCGACGATCACCACCTACCGCGCGAATGCGCTCGCGGCCCTGGTGGCGTCGGAATCGGGTAAGGAGTCCGCGGAGTCGGCCCAGGTGTCCCGAGCAGCCACCACGAACCAGGACGTGGAGCTGGAAGTCGAAGCGATCGTGGAGGCCGAAGAGGCCGAGGTCGAGGAGCCGGCCGAAACGGCTGAAGGGGAAGACGCTGCCGCACAGGGTGATCCGGCCACCGTGGCCGAGATCGATCCCGATACGCGCCGAGCGGCAAGCAACAGCAATGGCCGCGCCGGGGCCGAGAACGGCAGTGCGCCGGGCAATTCGGCGCCGACGGCACCGGAGCAGCGGGCGACGCCCGCCAAGCCCGAGAGCCGCCCCGTGGTCGCCAAGGAACCGGTCGCGCCGGTGGTCGCGAAGAACAACCCCTTCGCTCCGCCATCCGACCAATCGGGCGCCGCGGCCGAGACCGCGCCCGTGCCCAAGGTGGAGAGCCGCCCGGCGAGCCCGCAACCTGCCAAGGCAGCCGCCCGCAAGGCGGCGCCGGCCGTCGCCGAGTCCGCTCCCGTCTCGGATGGCAAGCCATCGGTGGTGTCGGCGTTGCGCAGGAACAGTTCGTCCTCGGCGGTATCGCGCAAGACCAGCTCGCTCGAGGGGCGCAAGGACAGCAGGTCGACCGAGAACACCCGGGGCAAGGGCAACGCGCCCGCCGATCCGGATCCGCACCTTCAGGTCGTTCGCACACCCGATATCCACGACACCGGACAGTTCCGCATCGCCGAGATGCTCGAACAAGAACTTGCCGAACTACAGGCGGAGCGCAGGCGGGCCAGGGCGAGCAGACAACGATGATCTCGGCGCTTGCGAGCCCGGGAGACTTCGGGGCATGATGCAGGCTCGGGTCATTAGGTACGTTAATAACTGGCGGCCGCTGCGTGTATCAGGTGTGGGAACGAAGGGATGGATCGGTCCAGTGATGAGGTCTTACCACTCAGCAGGATCCAGAACCATCAGTTCCGCGTCGGCGCTATCGCTTTCATAGCGAAGCGGTGCGAGACACCCGGAAGCTGGAGTTTCCGCGCACGGGCCCAGCGATATACATCCTCGCCGGGAGCGCCCTGCTGTCGGTGATCCTGCTGTTCACCACCATCGATCCCTTCCTGGACAAGGGCGGGTTCCTGGTCGGCGGGCTGGACGTGCACATCTATCGGGACGGTGCGTTCCGGATCGTGCACGATATCCCGCTGTATACCGAGCCGACCATGCGCGGGCTGCTGTACACCTACACGCCGTTCTCCACCATCGCGTTCGTGCCGATCTATTTGGTCCCGTGGGGGTACGTCACCAACACCTGGCTGGTGTTCAACCTGGGCGTGCTCATCGGCTGTGTGCTGCTCAGCTGGCGGCTGCTCGGGTACCGGATCACCACTCGGCTGGTCGTGATCAGTGTCCTGCTGGCGGTCACCTGCGTGTTCATCGAACCCGTCCGCCAAACGCTCTACTTCGGGCAGATCAACCTGGTGTTGATGCTGCTGATCCTGTTGGACGCGCTGCGCGACGACTACGGGAAGGTGCGCGGCATCGGCGTCGGACTCGCGGCGGGGATCAAACTCACCCCGATCTACTTCGTGGCGTACTTCGTGGCTCTGCGCCAATGGCGTTCGGCGATCACCGCATGCGTCACCTTCCTCGCCTCCATCGCCTTCGCCTGGGTCATCCTGCCCGCCGATTCGCGGGAGTACTGGACCTCGACGTTCTTCCAGTCCAATCGGATTGCGGTGGATACCCACCCGGCCAACCAATCCATTCGCGGTGTCATCGCGCATCTGCTGGATCGGCCGGCGCCGATGTGGCTGTGGCTGCTCGTCGCGGGGTCGATCGCGATCGCCAGCCTGGTCGTCACCACGGCGCTGTATCGGCGCGGTGAGCGGCTGCTGTCGATCACACTGGCCGGGCTGACCGCCTGTGCGGTATCGCCGTTCTCCTGGGGACACCATTGGGTGTGGTTCGTGCCGCTGCTGGTCTATCTGGTGCACAAGGCGCGGGACAGTTGGCGCTGGTGGGTCGCGGCGGCGGTGCTGTTCGCCGCGACCGCCGCCTGGACCTATCACTGGAGCAGAACCTGGGTGTCGATCGGGGTGTTCCTGCTGCCTCCGTGGTGGCCGATCACCAAGGTGCTGATCAACGGTTACGTCATCGCCTTCCTCGCGGTGCTGATCGGCGCCTGGATCCACCTACGCCGCGACGGCTGGTCGGCGCTCAGCGAGCGATCGGCCGAGCGCTCGATCCGGCTGCCACTGCTACGACGTCGCGACCCCGAATCCTCTTCCTGCCCAACTCCTTATCCGTGACCAGCACCGGAACCCGGTGCGGGAGGCCAGGTTTGCGGAACAAGCCGAAGCTATTGCTGTTCGCCCAGATTTACGCCGCGAGATCGCGACCGCCGAGCTGATGTGGCGCTGGGTCGACTACCTCGCCGACGGCTACGGTATCGACCCAGAGGCGACCTCGGTGCTCGACAGCACCGAGGTCTGGATCGTGCCGGTGGCCGATCCGGACGGTGTGGACATCGTCTCCGCCGCCGAGGGCCGTCCCGGATTCCGGCGCAAGAATGTCGACAACACCGGACCGACCTGCGCGACCGAGGACCCGGGCAACGGTCGCGGAGTGGATCTGGAACGGAACTTTTCCGGGCGGTGGAGTGCGGAGGGCGCCGATGCGGACCCGTGCGCGCAGGATTACCGGGGTGTCGCTGCGGCGTCCCCGACACTGCCACCGGACTGCTCATCGACCTGCACTCCTTCGGAAATTTCGGATCACGGCAGCGGAGACCGCACCCGAGGACGGTGTCCGGCTGCGGAATCTGGCCGCGAAGATTGCACCGGCGGGTTTCACCTCGGGCACCTCCCTGGACACCGTCGGCTATCCGATCTCGGGAACCAGCATCGACCAGGCCTACCGCGCGCTGGGGTGGCGGCGCTGGTCATGGAGATCGGCCCGGAGACGGCGGACTGTGCCGGATTCTTCCCGGAGTACTCATGTGTGGATCGGTTGCTGTGGCCACAGGTCGGGCAGGTGTTCACCGCAGCGGCAGGGGCGGCCGCCGCGCCATACCGCCAATAGGGCAAAGGCTTTGCGTTCTCTTTACCAGCGGATTCCCTTCGCTTTCAGCCTGAAATCGATCCTTGCCGGGCACGTCAAGCGGAGTTACCTTTAGCTCCTGCGCCGCGAAGCAATCCGGTTACCCGAAGATTGCTACACCCGCTCCACGGGAGGTTACTTCGATGTCGCACGAACATATTGCTCGGCCGGGCCGGAGGTATACCGCAATGACGAAGAAGAGGACGCAGCCCGCGCCCATGTTCAAGGTGACGGTGGTCAACGCCATTCACCAAGATGTCGATGGGTACGGCGACAGATGGGTCGCCACACTGGACCACGAGAATATGCGGGTCGACTGGATTGCCGCGGCGGTCGCCAAGGATGCGCGGACGGTCCGGGTCTGGTGCGATGACTGTGGGGCCAGCGTTCACCTGTGCCCCGAAATCCGCGAACACCTTCCGGCGGATGTGCGCAAAGCGCTCGCTGCCGCATGGGAGCACTACCACCCGACGTACCACGCCTAGACGAATTCGAGTACCTGACACAGCGGACGACGCACAGAGCGCGCCGTCGGCGGTCCCGCGTAGGCGAGCCGGAACAGCAGCACCTCGGCATGGTCCGGCCCGGTCTCGAACAGCCGTCGATAGCGGTCGCGCAGCTCCCGGAGTTCGGCCTGTTCGTGCCTGGACAGACCGTTGCCCCCGCCGCGCTCGAGTCGGGCGAAAAGATAGGGCAGCGCCGTCATCGGTTGCAGCGCAATGCCTTCCGCCGTCGCGGTGAGCCACATCCGCTGCATGGCGCGACCGCCACGCAGATAGCTTTCGCGTGACACACCGGGCACCGTCAGCAGCCCCACCGCGGCGGCGCTCGCCACCGTGCCGCGGGAAAGGTCTTCCAGTGCCCGTCCGCCACCGATGTCGGCGAGGCACTGCGCCACGCGCCACTGACTCAGCAGCCGCAGTGCCGCGCGTTCGGCCGCGGTGAGTTCCGCGGTGGCGATATCGAGCCCATAGGGTTTGGCCCGTACCTCCTCGGGCGTCCATCGGTAGCCGCCCATCGCGTCGCGATGCATGGCCCGGTTCAACAGGCCGATCCGGTCGCCCGCCCCGATCAGCGCGCCGATTTCGGCCAATTCCGTTCGCTCGCAGCGCAGTTGCAAGTGGCCGCCGGATTCGGCACAGACCGCAGCCAGCGATTGCGCCACCCCCGCACCGAGCGGGCGACGGGTATCGCGACGCCGATTGGTGATCCGCGCCGTGATCTGCGCGACGAGCGGCGAGGCCTCGAATTCCGGTGCGGCGGACAGTTCGACCGTGCCGACGAGGTGAGTGTCATTCGGCCGCGGCCAGGTTCGGATCTGCGTGCGCAGACCGAGATGTCCGGCCGCCAAGTCGATATTCTCGAATAGCGCGCCGAAGGCGACCCAGGTTGTGCCGTGTGCGAAGTCGAGGCTCGGCAGGTCGCGGGTCGGGTCGTGGCGGCATTCGAGGATGGCGTCGTCGCGATGCCAGGTCAGCGCCCACGGCTGGGCATTGTGCGCGGAGGGCGCCAGCGCGCCCATGGCCGCGATCCACCGCGCCGTCTCGTCGGACACAGTGCCGCGCTCGGCTGGTTCCGGTGGCAGCGGCGGGGCCGCCTGCGCCTCGTCGGCGATCGCGAATAGTGCTGTGGCGGAGACTGGTTCGTGATGGGTTCGGTGCCTCGCGTCGATCAGTTCGGCCGGATCGACGTAGTAGCGTCCCGATCCGACCGGCTCGCCGAGCAGCAGACGCCGCGCCGCATCCGCGACTATTGCGCCGCCGAGTGCCACCCCCGAGGCGAGCTGCGGCCAACTGCCGATCGTCTGCCCGACCTCGGGCAGCGATGCCGCCGCGCGGGTGCTGAGCCGGTCCGCGTCGAGGATTTCGAGGACGAACGGGACCTTGTCCGCCGCGCTGAGATCGCGAAGCTCTTCGGCCCGTACCGAACCGAGCAGACCATGGAAGATGGGCCGATCCGCCTCGACATCGAAGCGTTCGATATCGAGCAGGCCGCGATCGCCGGTCTGCATGATCACCGGAATGCCGTGGACGCGCGCCCGCTCCCGGAGCAGCACCTTGGTCGGCAGATCATCGCATTCCTCGACCAGCAGATCGAGACCACCGCCGCCGAGCAGGAAGTCATCGATGGCCTCCGGGCGAATTCCCCTCGGACACAGTTCTATTCGCAAATACGGATCGATCTCGAACAGCTGCCGGGCAGCGATGACGGTCTTCGCTATGCCGAGGTCGGCGACGCGGGCGCGGATGCGGTTCAGATTCGACAGGCTGAGGCGGTCGAAGTCCGCGATCTTGAACGAACCGCCGATCCCCTCCTGTGCCAGGGTGAGCACCGCGGCGTTGCCGACCGAAAGCCCGACCACACCGATCCGCATGCGTGCGAGCCGTTGCTGTTCCGCCGGAGTGATGCAGTAGCGGTTGCGATCCGTACGCACCTCCCGAAACTCCGTCTCGGGCAACACATGTACGAGATCGCCCGACCACGGATACCACACCCACACGCCGTACTCAGTGGATTCCTTGCCGTTCAGATGCCGATGCGCGCGCCGGTCCACTTCGGCACGCGAACAGGCGGGGTCTCGCGCGGAGATGAGCTGACGCAACTGTTCGCGAACCGTGTCATGTACCCGTTGCACGGTCGTGGCGGCCAAGAGCGCGGATAATGCCGACCGGTCCCGCTCCAGGGCGAGATCGAAATGAATTGGCCGCCATTCAGAAATGTCGCCATTCTTACTCGCGAGCTCACGGAGACCCCGGCCCAACTCGTTGCGCAAAACCCCTCCCGGTAGGTACGTGCGGATCCGTCCTACCAAGGTCTACACCCGACTTGTCGGTAACTAGTTATGTTTGAGCAAGCCGCAATCAGCCGAATGCCGCTGTCCCGAACCGTCACCGCCGATTGGCAGCCCGCCCTGCCCGCTATGCAGATCCCTGCTCGTCGCCACACGTCCAGCCGCGATTCCATCCGCCGTGCAGAGCATTTCCCTCGATCGGCCCAACCAGGACACCGGCCCGTCCGGCACACAGACCGCGATCACCGCATACGAGCAGTTCACACAAACTCTGCCGCCCATAGCGCCCGCTGGCATTGACGTCGCGGCAAGCCGTCTATTCTCCGCCGCAAACATCAGTCCTCCCTACTTGGCTCAGCCTCATGCAAACAGCTGAGCAATGAGCCGAGAATGCGCTGGTGCATGCGCACTCTCGGCGTCTACCTGCTCGAGCGCATGGTGATCGCTTGTCCAAGGAGCTTGTGCTCCGCTCCTGGGGCATCGGCTGGGTGCGGTGCGTCCTGCTGGAAGCCTGATCGCATTCCGGCCGAGGTCGAACCCGGCCCCGACGCATTCGTGGCGGACTGCGTGGGTTGCTCGGCTCAGGACACGCGGGTTGCCATGGTGTCGGCGGGATAGATCATCCGGTCGGGCGGATTGCTGGTGCGCCGGGCGAGGGGGTAGTAGATGGCGGCGGTGAAGGCGATGCCGACGATCCAGGAAATATCGGCGCCGCCGAGCATTTCGGTGACCGGGCCGGTGTAGAGCTTCTGGGCGAGGAATGGGATCTGGGCCAGAATGCCCAGTGTGTAGCAGGTCAGTGCGGCGACGTTCCAGCGTCCGTAGCGCCCGTCGGGATCGTAGAGCGCCGGGATGTCGATGCGCTCGCGTGAGATCAGGTAGTAGTCGATCAGATTGATCGCGCTCCATGGGGTGAACACCATGAGCAGCACCAGCACGAAATTCTTGAAATTGTTGAGGAAATCGGCGCTGGCCCCGACCGCGATCAGCATCGACACCGCGGTGAAGCCGACGATATAGGCGGCTCGGGCGGCCTGTGTGGTGTGCGAGCGACCGTTGAACGCGGTCACCGAGGTCAGGATGGACATGAACCCGCCATAGGCATTGAGACAGTTCACCGTCAGCTTGCCGACCACGATCACCAGGTAGATCAGCAGCGCGATCGCGGACGGGCCGGCGAGATCGCCGATGAACCCGACTTGATTGCCGAGGAACGCCTTTCCGGCCACCGCGGCCACCAGCGCGCCGAGCGTCATCGCCCATTGCGAGCCGAGTACGCTGCCCGCGAAGGTGGACCAGAAGGTGGTCCGCGCACTGGTCGAGCGGGGCAGATAGCGCGAATAGTCGGCGACGTACGGTCCGAAGGTGAGCTGCCAACCCGCGCCGAGGGAGATCGCGAGGACGAAGGTCACGATGTCGAAGGATTTGGCCCCGATATAGGCGCTGACGTCGTATTCGGCGAACAGGCGAATGGTCAGGTAGGTGAAGCCGATAATGCCGACCACGGTGGCGATCCGGCCGATGACGTGGATCAGCCGGTAGCCGGTCACCGCGACCACCGCGGTGAGTGCACCGAAGACGAGGATGCCGACCGTCGAATTGTCCACGTGCAGAATCTTGTTCACGGCCTGACCGGCCAGTACCGTGCCGGTCGCGGCGAAGCCGAGATACATCACGATCACCAGCAGCAGCGGCAGCACGGCGCCCAGGACACCGAATTGGGCTCGGCTGGAGATCATTTGCGGCAGACCGAGTCGCGGGCCCTGCGCGGAATGCAGGGCCATGACGATGCCGCCGAGGATATTGCCCAGGAGCAGGCCGATGATCGCCCAGAGCGCGTCGGCCCCGAAGACCACCGCGAGTGCACCGTCGACGATCGCGGTGATCTGCATATTCGCCCCGAACCACAGGGTGAACTGATTGCGCGGGGTGCCGTGGCGCTCGGCGTCCGGAATCACTTCGATGGTGCGGTGCTCGATCTGGAGTCCGGTGTCGAATTCGTCGTTGTGCGGCATGAATCCGCCTTCCATCAAGAGAAGGGGAGCAGCGGCGACAAGTGCGGTGCGGGGAGGACCCGGTGTGCGCGCTCGGTCTGTGCTCTGGGCCATAGAGGCTGCCCAGATGCATAGTCCTGTATATACAAGTGACTGTCAACCGGAACGGATAAGGTGGCGCGCAGACGCCGCGGTCCGAGCGACGGACCCGGCGGCGGTTTGCGTGACCACAGCGGACCCACGCGGCCGCCGATCAGAGACCGAGAGGTGGTGGCGATGAACCGCCCCGTGGGCGATGCAGACCTGGCGGTCTTGTTCGCGGCGTCCGGACCGGATTCGGCACCGGCGTACGAGCGGATCAAGAACCTCATCCGCACGCAGATCGCCGCCGGGCGCTGGGCCGCAGGCGATCTGCTGCCCTCGGAGCATCAATTGGTCGACGCACTCGGGATCTCGCGTATGACGGTCAACCGCGCGCTGCGCGAACTGGCCGCGGCGGGTGTGGTCGTTCGGATGATGGGCGTCGGCACCTTCGTCGCACCCGCGAAGGTGGCCTCGCCGCTGTTCGAGGTGCGCAATATTGCCGACGAGATCCAGCAGCGCGGCCACCGGCATCGCACCGAGGTGATCTTCCTGCGCAGCGAATCCGTTGATACCGACAATCCACTGCTCGACGACTGGCCAGCGGATACGGTATTCCATTCGCTGCTGGTGCATTTCGACGATGACGTACCGATCCAGTTGGAGGACCGCTACGTCAATCCGGCCGCGGCCCCCGGCTACCTCGACCAGAATTTCGCCGATATCACCCCGAACCGCTATCTCAGCGAGGTCGCGCCACTGGTCCGCGGCGAGCATGTGGTCGAAGCGGTGCAGGGCCGTCGCGAGGACTGCGAACTACTGCGGATCCGACGCACCGAACCCTGTCTACAGATCCGGCGGCGCACTTGGTCCGCCCATACGCTGGTAAGCGTTGCGCGGCTGGTGCACCCCGGCTCGCGCAGCCGTCTCGAGGGCGCATTCGGAGCCTGATCCGCTGGCGGTGAATGCCGCTGGGCCGAGGTTGTCTCAGGTGCCGAAGTTCCGCACGGCATGCGTCACGATCGCGTCGAGGCTCGCGTGATGTGCACCCTTCCAATAGGTTCGGCCGCAGTCGATGCACTGCGCGAAAGCTTCGTAGGTGCGTTCGGTGTCGTCGGGGAGTTGCCCGCGCAGGGTCTGTTTATCGGTCACGCGGAGCAGGCCGTTGCACGCCGTGCAGCGGGTCCATGGCGCGAGCGGTGGTGCGAAACGCGACAGCACATCGTCGAGCTGTTCGGTGGGGCGATGACTGTAAATGTATGCACCCGCGAAGATTTCGCGGCGCCGCAGCAGTCCGCGATCGCGGGAGAGCAGGATGCGGTGTTCGAGCGCCGAGCGCGTGGCCAGTGCCGCATCTCCGATATCCGGCTTCTCGTAGGCGGCGTCGATGCCCAGCAGGCGCAACCGTCGCGCGAGGGTCCCGAGGTGGATATCGAGCAGGAATCTCAGCGGTTCGGCGATGTGCTGGGGGCGGACCACGGCGCGCACCGAGACGGCCTCGCCGTCGGCAGGCAGATGTGCTGAATCGACCGGGCGACCGTCGACCAGCAGCGCTCCCACCTCGGTGAGCGGCACACCGAGCGACTCCACGATGTGCCCGAGGGTCGAGCTGCCATCGATCCGCACGGCCGAGCGACCCGCGCGCTGTGCTGCGGCGACGAACAGCCGCAGTTCGGGCGCGAAATCGACCGTGATCTGCGCAGTGGTCACGCGGTCAGCATGCCAGGGCACGCGGTCCGGCGACCACCTGGTTTCACAATGCCCAGGGTTGGGCGCGGCGGCGAACCGGCGGTTCCGCGTTGGCCATGGCCTCGAGGTCTTCGAGGAATTTGTCGATGCTGTCGGCCGCCACATGGGTGGAGCCGATTTCGTAGCGGACCTTCTCCTCGGTGCTGTCCAGCACCGTGTCGATGAGATCGGCCTTGAGATCGCGGATGAGCTGGGTGCGCATCTGGGCGATCTGGTCGCGGCCCTGGCTGCGAACCCGGGCCACCTCGGCATCGGCGAATTCGCGCATCTTGGCGACGATGCGCTCGGCATCGACGCGCGCGTCCTCGCGGATGTGTTCCAGTTCGGCCTGGGCGTCCGAGACGGCGTTGTCGTAGGCCCGCTTGGCCTCGACGAGACGCTTCGCCGCAGCATCGTTGTCGTCGAGCTGCTTCTGAATATTGTTCTGCGCCTTGGCCATCAGCCGCCCGATTGGCGGTGCGATGTATTTGACCCAGATGAAGACAATGACGGCGAAACCGAACAGCTGGCTGAAGAAGATCGGCCAGTCGAAGGTGATGTGGAAAATGCCGGAGTCTTCGGATGCCGCGGCGAGGATGCTAGTGGTGAGGTTCATTGTCTACGCTCGCTCTGACTGGTGGCCCGCGCTGGAACGGGCGTGCCGATCCTTGATGCCGAGCACGCGATCGGCCAATGTCTCGGCGAGCGGTTCGACAGTCTCACGCAGCTCCGCGGCCACCTGGTCCGCCTGGGCCCGCAGTTCCGTCGCGGACTCCGCGACGATCCTGTCGGCCTCTTCCTGCGCCTCACTTCGCAACTGCTCGAGGATAACTCGGCCCTCGGCCCGTGCTTGATTCCTGATCTCGACCGCTTCACTGCGCGCCTGCGCAACGGCCGCCTGATACTTCGCTTCGGCGTCGGCGAACAAGGCTTTGGCTTCCTTGTTGTCGACCGCGGTCTCCGCGACTCTTTCCTCGCGTTCCGCCAATACCTTGCGTATCGGCGGAACGACGAACAGCCACATGACCCCGAGCACGATCAGGAAGATCAAAAGCTCGACGAAGAATGTGCCGTTGGGAATGAGGAAATTCCCCTCGGCAACAACATCCGTTCGCGGAGTCATACTGCGTTACTTACCGGGAGTAGCGAATACGAAGAGCGCCATGAAGGCCAGATTGATGAAGTACGCCGCCTCGACCAGACCGACGGTCAGGAAGAAGTTACCGCGGAGGCGACCCTCCGCTTCCGGCTGACGGGCAACGCCGTTGATCAGCGCGGCACCGGCAAGGCCGTCACCGATACCCGCGCCGATGGCGCCGCCGCCCATAATGATGCCGCCGCCGATGAGGGCGCCCTGGACGATGGCCGCCGTTGTTGCGTCTGCCATTTTTCACTTCCTGTTCTGTTACCTGAGCTCGATCGGCGGCGCCGATCCGTTGTGTTGTTTCGAGCGACCAGCAAAGCAGTCGCTGGTGGTTAGTGTTCGTTCTCCAGCGACATCGACTGACTGAAGTACAGGACGGTCAGCAGGGAGAAGATGAATGCCTGGATGGCTCCGACGAACAGGTCGAAGAGTTTCCAGATGGCATTCGGACCCCAGCTGATCCAGAACGGGAACAATGCGATCACCGAGACCATAACGCCACCCGCGAACATGTTGCCGAACAATCGCAGCGACAGCGAGAGCGGTTTGGCGACTTCCTCGATGACATTGATGAAGACCATCGGCCCCCAGCCGGTGTGGCCCTTCAGCAACTGCTTGGCATGCCCGCCGATACCGCGGCGGTACACGCCCGCGCCCTGATACATGATGAATACGAACAGGGCGAGCGCGTAGACGAAATTGACATCCGATGCGGGCGGTGCGATCAGTTCGCCGTGTCCGTACTGCACCGGCAGCACCGACAGCCAGTTGGACAGCAGGATGTAGATGAACAGGGTGACGGCCAATGGCAGCGCGAACGGCGCGACCTTCATGCCGATGGCGCTCTCCACCTGGTTGCGCATCCCGACCGTCACGGTCTCGAAGAACAACTGCACGCCGTTGGGCACGCCCGAGGTCAGCTTGGCCCGCAGGTAGAACGCCAAGCCGAGCACGATCGCCGCGGCGAGCGTGGTCGAGATGATTGTGTCGACATTGAAGTCCATGCCCCACAGATGTGCGACCGCGTGTTCGCCGACCTTGATCTTCGGCTCTTCGGCGGGCTGCTCCTGTGCGAGCACCGGAACGGCCGACCGGGCGATGAAGGCGAGTTGATCCGTCATGATTGCTGGCGAAGCTCCTTCACTTCAGGCAAGACGGTGACCAACACCAGAATCACTTGAAAGGCAGCCAAGCCGAAGAAGATTCCGATGCCATGGGGTCTTGCCAGGAAACCCACTACGAGCGAACCGCCGGTTATTCCGGCCAGTCGAACCGCCGAGGAGAGATACAACCCCTGTTTCCTCGGTTTTTCGGCGTCGGCGACCCGGTTGACGGTCAACCGGGTGAGTTGCGCATTCAACCAACCGAGTCCGAGTCCGAGACAGATGAACAGTCCGAGCAGCAACCCATCGAGCAGCCCGGCTGCCGCCAGAGTCAGTACGCCGACGCCTATTGCGAAGACAGTCGCACGGCGCATTCGGAGTGCATTCACATCCACTTCGATACCGTCCTCGGTCATCATCCCACCTCGTAGTGGGGTCGTGATTGATCGATAGCATACACATCAACAACGCCTTTGTGAGGCAACGTTTTTGATCTTTCTCCGGAGGATTTTCGGACCGTGTCCGTTCGGCGACAGTGTCACCCCAGAGTCATCAAGATCAACTAATTACCCTCCTTCACGACAAGATCAACAAGACCGTCCGTTCGGTACTTCTGTCATCCGCTAATTCGCAGCATATTTGGCCGAATGGGCGCGAGGGCGGATACGGGCAGCGTGGGTGTGTCAGGCCGGTGCACCGACCCAGACGGTGAGGGCCTCGGGCAATCCTGCGGCGGCGGGTTCCTCGCTCGCCCATGCGACGTAACCGTCGGGTCGCAGCAGGACGGCGGCCGGGGTCGGGATTTCGCCGACACCGGGCACGGTCCAGTGCGCGCCGCGGCTGTCGGCGCGGACGATGTCGATTCGGTCGTGCCATTGCGGTACCGCGGGAACGTCGTTTCCGTCGAGTACGAGCAGCGCCGGGCGGCCCCCGCGCAGCAGTTCGTGCACTCGGGTCGCGCCCGCCGCGGTCGTGAGATCGGCATCGGGGATGCGGCGGCCGGTAAGCGGGTGCTCGCCCTTGATGTCATAGCGGATATCGAGTGCGGTGATCATGAGGCCGAGGCGATGGCGCACCTGCTCCATATCGATCAGATCGCTCATGATGTCGCGCAGCGCGTCGGTGTGCGGGCCGGGACGGCCGAGCGCGGTTTGGGCGCGGGTGTTGTGCAGGACCCGGGCCGCGATGGGGTGGCGCTCGGTCTCATAGGTGTCGAGCAATTCGTCGGATGCGTTGCCGTGCAAGGTGGCGGCGAGCTTCCAGCCGAGGTTCACCGCGTCCTGGATGCCGAGGTTCTGTCCCTGGCCGCCCGCCGGGTAGTGGATGTGCGCGGCATCCCCGGCCACGAAGACTCGCCCGACGCGGTAGCGGTCGGCCTGGCGGGCGGCGTCGCCGTAGTGCGAGACCCAGCGCGGGCTGTGCATGCCGAAGTCGGTGCCCGCGACCTCGACGAAGCTGGTGCGGAAGTCCTCGAAGCTCAGCTCGGTGCCGCGCTCGAAGACGTGGTCGTGACGCTGCACGACGAGTCGGTACCAGCCGGGCTCGAATTGCACCGCGGAGAAGTCGCCGGCACCGCGTCGATGTCCGAAGAAGGGCTGCGCGGGCGGATCGGCCAGTTCGACATCGGCGAGCATGCCGATCGCGGTCGCATCGGTGCCGACATAGTCGATGCCGGCGAGTTTGCGCACCGCGCTGCGGCCGCCATCGCAACCGACCAGGTAGGCGGCGCGGATCCGGCGCGGATTCGGGCCACCGATCTCCACCTCGACACCCGCCGCATCCTGCCAGAAGTCGACGACCGGTGAGGCCCACTGCACGACCGCGCCGAGTTCGGTTGTGCGCCGGTCGAGTTCGCGTTCGATCACCGACTGCAGCACGGCGAGCATGAAGGGGTAGCGGGTGTTGAAATCGCTGAAGTCCAGGGGTAGGCCGGCGAAGTGTCCGGCCTGCATGATGCGGCCGAGCGGGAGTAGATCGTCGAGCAGGCCGCGCTGATCGAGGATCTCCAAGGTGCGGGCGTGGATGCCGCCCGCCCTGGATTCGCCGGTCCGCGCCGGGAGTCCGTCGACCAGCGTCACATCCACTCCGGCCAAGCGCAGTTCATAGGCCAGCATCAGGCCGGTCGGTCCGGCGCCGGCGATCACTACCTCGGTGGTTTCCATGGCGGTCTCCTTAACAACGTTAAGCGATTTAACGTTGTTAAGGAGACCAGAACATTGTTAAGCTGTCAAGGGATTCGACAGTGGAGGTGACAGTGAAGATCGATGCCAAGGTGATCGCCGAGGCCGCACTCGGGCTGCTCGATGAGGTCGGTCTCGATGGGCTGACCATGCGCAAGGTGGCCGCCGCACTGGATGTGCAGGCGCCCGCGCTGTACTGGCATGTCAAGAACAAGCGCGAACTGCTCGACGCGATGGCGCAGCGGGTCTTCATATCCGCGGTCGACGGCGTCGAGGCGCCGCGACAGGGGGAGGACTGGCAGGACTGGGTGGTGGCGCTGGCCGGACGGATGCGCCGGTCGATGCTGCGCTATCGGGACGGGGCGAAGGTGCTGGCCGGTACCTACGTCAGTGATGAAGCCATGTGGCGCACCGTGGAATTGACACTGCGCACACTCGAGGATGCGGGATTCTCGGTGGTCGACGCCGAGCGGGTCTTCCCGATCCTGCTGCACTATACGGTCGGGTTCGTAATAGAGGAGCAGGCCCAGTCCGGTGCGGAATACGCCGACGGCAATCCCTACGATCTCGCCCGGCTGGCGCACGCCGTCGATACCGACCGCTACCCCCGAACCGCCCGCATGGTCGCCGACCTCTTCGGGGCCGATACCGATGCCGAATTCGACCACGGGCTACGCGTCATCCTGGCCGGAATCCTCGCCACCCGAACCGTTTCCGAAACTTCCTGACCTCGGTCAGCGACCGAATCCCAGCAGACCGTCGGCCAGAGTCGAGATCTGCAAGGCGTCGAGAACCTGTAGCCGGACGTCCGGGCATTCGGTGACGGTGATGTGATCGACGACGGCGCGATCCCGGATGACGGTGTCGTTGAGGCCGCCGTTGCGGGCGGCCCAATCGTGCACGGTGCCATTGAAGCTGATCTTGCCGAGCTGTCTGCCCTGGGTGCGCCACTTGTCGACCTCGGGTCCGATCATCTCGCACAGCTGCCTTGCC
Source organism: Nocardia sp. NPDC004278 (assembly GCF_053602975.1). NCBI lineage: Bacteria > Bacillati > Actinomycetota > Actinomycetes > Mycobacteriales > Nocardiaceae > Nocardia > Nocardia sp. NPDC004278. The sequence continues at coordinate 78,456 of NZ_JBSGEQ010000009.1, read as the reverse complement.
GCCGTCGGCGTGATCTCGTCCGTATTCGGCACCTGCGCCGAGCTGCCCGGGGGCGAGAACGTAATGGTGATGTTCGGATGTGCGGTGGGGGTGCCGGGCAGCGGATTGATATCGCCGTCGCCGTCGCAGCCGACGAGCAGGACCGCGGCCAGTATCGCCGCGGCCACCGTGGCGGTGGATCCGAGTGCGGGCATCGGTACTCCTTATTATTTCGCTTCGGGCGTCAGCTCGTAGACGACGTAGGCGGTGCGCACCACCGGCAGTGCGACATTGCGCACGCGAATGCCGCCGGGGGTGGTGCCGCGTTCGATGCCCGCATGCGCGTGCCCGTGGATCGCGAGGTCGGCGCCCCGGTCGTCGATGGTCTCGCCGAGTAGGTAGGAGCCGAGGAACGGGTAGATTTCGCGCGGTTCGCCGTGCAGGGTGTCGCTGATCGGGGAGTAGTGGGTCATGGCCACGGTGATGTCGGTGTGCAGGCCGGCCAGTGCCTCGCCCAGTGTCTCGGCGAGATCGACAGTGTGGGAGGCGAATTCGCGCATGACCCGCTCACCGAAGACGCTCGCGCACTTACCGGCGAAACCACCGCCGAAGCCCTTCGTCCCGGCAATGCCGAGGGTTTGTCCGTCGACCGTGAATTCGGCTGCGGTTCCTTCCAATACGGTGATGCCGTAATCGGTGAGCGTCGCGGTGATCTCATCCTGTGCGTCGCTGTGGTGGTCGTGATTGCCGAGGACCGCGACCACCGGGATACCGAGATCGGCGAATTCCGCGGCGACGACCCGGCCTTCGGCAACGGTGCCGTGCCGGGTGAGATCACCCGCCAGCAGCAGCACATCGGCGCGGTCGGGCAATTGCGCCAGTGCGGGGCGGAATTCGCCGCGCGATTCGACGCCGAGATGTACGTCGCCGATTGCCGCGATCCGCATGCGCCACTCTCCTTTCCGGTCTCAGTCCGCCAGCGCCTCGGTGTCCCGTGGGGCGGCGGGCGGCGTGACGTGCACGTCGTTGTGGATGCGTGCCTGCGGAAGCTGTTCGCGCACCACGGTTTCCATCTGCTGCTTGCGTTCGATGCTGCTCACCTCGCCCACGAGAACGATCACATCGCCGCGGATCGTCACCTGGACGCCGAGTTCGGCGGTGCGCGGATCCTCGGCCAGCGCCCGGCGCAGGTGCGCGACCAGATATTGCGGCCGATCCATCTACTGCCCCTCCTTCGGCTCGATCAGGCCGAGGTCGTCCACCAGTCCGAGAAAGGCTCGGGCGTAGGGCGAACCACCGGTTTCCGCACGCACCCGGTCCCAATCCACCTGCTCGCGCAGATCGCGCGCGACATGCAGCAGCGGGCTCAGATCCAGTCGGTGCGCGTCGAAGACCAGTAATTTGTCGATCATCAGATCGGTCGCACTGATCACCGGCGCTACGGCCGGACCGACACGCATTACGGTGGCCCGATCGAGCAGTTCGTCGGTGACGTCGCGGTTGTTCGGCCGGTATATCAGGTCGATGAGGACGCCGTCGTCATAGACCTTGGTCAGCCAGTCCTCGGGCGGATCCGCGACCCGCAGTCCGCCACGGGCCAATGCGCTGCGGGCGCGGGCGAGATCGGCGGGTTTGATGAGGATATCCACATCGTGTTCCGAGGCGGGCCCGCCGCGCGCGTACACCGCGCACCCGCCCGCGACCGCGAAGCGGATATCGGTATCCGCCAGCGTGTTCACGGCGCGGGTCAGCGCGTGCAGTAGCTCATCGATGGTCGGGACCATATATGCGCCATACCCGCGGTTCGCCCTGCTAATCGCCGCCGCGAGGGCGCTGTCGGGGTGTGCGCGCGATCAGGGTTTGCGCGCTATGGCGCCGACCATCAGGCGCTCGATAGTGGTCAACTTGTCACGCACGATGCGGGTCGGACGCCACCGGGGCAGGTAGACCAGGCCGGGCTCGACCAGGTCATAGCCGAGGAACAGGTCGAGGATCTCGTCCTTGGTGCGGAAGCGGCCGCGGCCGAGGAATTCCAGGAAGGATTTCTCGGTTCGCTTGGCTTGCGGGCCCGAGTCGCAGAAGTGCGTGATGAACAGGTGGCTGCCCGAGGGCACGGCGTTCATATATCCATCGACGACGCCCGCCGGATCTTCGTCATCGCGCAGATAGTGCAGCAAGCCGACGAGCATGACGGCCACCGGCCGGTCGAAGTCGATCATTCGCTGCACATCGGGATGCTCGAGCACGTTATCGGGATTGCGGAGGTCGGCGGTGACGACGACGGTTTGGTCGTTCTCCTGCAGCAGTGCGCGTCCGTGCGCCAGCACGATCGGATCGTTGTCGGCGTAGACGACGTGTGCCCCGGGCTGCAGCGATTGGGCGATCTGGTGGGTGTTCTCCGCGGTCGGCAGGCCAGCGCCGAGGTCGAGGTACTGCTTCAATCCGGCCTCGCGCGCGAGGTAGCGCACGCCGCGACCCAGGATTTCGCGATTCAGTTTCGCCAGATCATCGATATGCGGCGTGGTCGCACGCAGGTGCTCGCAGACTCTTTCGTCGACGGAGTAGTTGTCCTTCCCACCGAGCAGCGCATCGTAGACGCGCGAAATGCTCGGCTTGGTCTGGTCGATCTCGACCGTCGACCGGGAAGCTGTCATATCCACCCCTCCGCGATACCGGATTGCCTTGCGTGCCTCGAAAAGCGTAGTCACACAAGCAGATGCCGTGCGGACAATTCCCGATTCGATACGAATTCGGTCGGCTCAGTGAACCGGTAGTTTGCTGGCCGAAGCGTTCAGTGCGGAGGGCAGGTGGACGCGGCCTGCGCGCATGGCCGACCATGGGGAAATGTCGCTCAGTACGTACGAAGCCGATCTGTTCGAGGGGTTCAGGGGCCGCTTGGAGGCGATCGCCTATCGGCTGCTGGGGTCGGCCAGTGATGCCGAGGACGCGGTGCAGGATGTGTTTCTGCGGTGGCATGCGGCCGACCGGGAACTGATCGAGACGCCTGAGGCGTGGCTGACGAAGGTACTCACCAATATCTGCCTCAATCAGCTCGGCTCCGCCCGGGCGAGGCGGGAAACCTATGTGGGGCAATGGCTTCCGGAACCGGTCCTGGCCGGGGACCGGATGCTCGGTCCGGCCGATACCGTCGAACAGCGCGAGTCGGTTTCCATGGCAATGCTCACCCTCATGGAGCGGCTCTCGCCCAATGAGCGCGTCGTGTATGTGCTGCGCGAGGCGTTCGGGTACGCGCACCGCGAGATCGCGGAGATCCTCGACGTCACCGAGTCGAACTGCCAGCAGATCTACCGGCGTGCCAAGCAGCATGTCAGCACCGGACGGGCCCGCACCGAGGTCGATGCGGTCGCCGCGCGGGAGCTCGTCGAGAAATTTCTCGCCGCGGGTCTCAGCGGTGACACCGAGCCACTGATCCGGCTGCTGACCATTGACGCGGTCAGCATCGCCGACGGCGGTGGTCGGATTCCGGCCCGCAAGGTCCCGATCATCGGTGCGCTCGGTATCGCGCGGTACCTGCGTGATGTGTTCCGGCCGACCGCTGCCAAGCGCGCCTATGTCGCTGGCCGTCCCGTCTTCTATGCCGTCGTCGTCAACGGCGGTCCCGCGGTGCTGGTCGAGGTCGACGGGCGGGTCTTCGGCATCTTCTGCATCGACCCGACCCCGGACGGCGTCGCGGCAATCCATCTCCAGGTCAATCCCGACAAGCTGGAACGCATTGCGCGCCAGTGGGCAGCCAGCGGGCCCCATCGCCCGCTCGCGGCCGAGTGGTGACTCACATCACAAGCTTTTCCTGTCAGGGATCGTGCGGCTGTCCGGTTCAGGTGGTGAGTGCAACCCGATAGGAGCAAGCCATGAAGCACCGCATTGTCGTTCTCGGAGCCGGGTACGGCGGAGCCATCACTGCCAGTCGCCTGGCCAAGCGGCTGCACCGCGACGATATCGAGATCACCTTGGTCAATGCCGACGCCGAATTCGTCGAACGGGTGCGCATGCACCAACTCGCGAGCGGGCAGGAACTGCCGCGTCGCACACTGCGCGACATCTATGCGGGCACCGGCGTGCAGGCCCGGCTGGCACGGGTCACCGCCGTCGATGTCGACCGCAAGACTGTTGATCTGATCACTGAAAACGGCGCTCAGACCATCGGCTACGACACCCTCGTGTACGCGCTCGGAAGCGCCGCCGCCGACGTCGACGTCCCCGGTGCCGCCGAGTACGCCTACAACGTGGCGGGGAAGCAGGCCGCGCTGCGGCTGCGGGAGCGCCTCAGCGAGTTGGCGCCGGGTGCGACGGTGCTGATCGTGGGCGGCGGCCTGACCGCTATCGAAGCGGCCGCCGAGATCGCCGACGCCCACCCGGACCTCGAGGTCGCGATCGCGGCCCGCGGCGGCGTCGGCGACTGGCTCAACGAGAAGGCCCAGCGCTATCTGCGCAGTGCCTTCAACCGGCTCGGTATTGCGATCCATGAGCAGGCCGACATCGCGCGCGTCGAAGCGAACGGCGTGGTGACCGCGGCAGGCGGCGAGATACCGACCCAGGTGACCGTGTGGACTGCGGGTTTCGCCGCGCATCCCATCGCGGCCACCACCACCCTGGAGGTGTCCGATACCGGGCGGATCGTCGTCGACGGCACCATGCGCTCGGTCTCGCATCCAGATGTGTACGCCGTCGGCGACGCCGCGATGGCGGAAGGAGCGGGCGGTCGGGCACTGCGGATGGGCTGTGCCACGGCGACCCCGATGGCGTGGCAGGCCGCTGACGCCCTCGCCGCGCGCTTGACCGGTCGCAAGGTTCCCGAGACCACGATCGGCTATAACTTGCAGTGCATCAGCCTCGGCCGCCGCGACGGAATCATCCAGCGCGTGACCCACGAAGACCAGCCCACATCCACCGTCTTCACAGGCCGTACCGCCGCCCGCATCAAGGAAATGGTCTGCGCGAGCGCCGCCTGGACCGTTTCCCACCCGACCATGCTGGTGCCGAGCCGCCGTCACCACCTCGCGGCGACCGACAAAGTGGGGACCGACTCGGTCACCGCGTGATACGGACCGGCGGCCCCGGCCTCCCTGAGGCCGGCATGTCGGGCACGCGATACGCGAGTGTCGATGGTCGCGGCGTCCGGTGCTCGGAAGTGGGATGAGGACGGGTGATGCCATCCCTCATTCGTCTCGGAGCCACTGGTTGACCAAGGTTATGCAATGACGAAGCACAATGTGCGCCAACGGTTCCCGCTCGCAGGCCGTCAGGTGGCGTCGAACCAGTGGTCGGCGGGGGCGAGGCGGCCGAATGTATCGGAGATTTGGGCGACCAGGGCCCAGGGGCGTTGGGTGTCGGTGGTGGCCTTGCCGTTCGTGAGGATGGCGCCGGACAGGCCGCGTGCCGGGTCGGCCCAGCCGTATTGGGTGGTCAGGCCGCTGCGGCCGAAGTGAGACTGGGTGTTTCGTCCGAATTTGGATCGGCGGGCACCCAGTTCGTAACCCGCGCGGCTTACCCGTCCGGCCAGGCCGGGTAGCCGCGGCGCGGGTTGGATCGCCGCGCGGAGGGTTTCCGGCTTCATGATCCGGATTCCGTCGAGTTCGCCACCGCGGGTGAGGATTTCGTAGAAGCGGGACAGTTCGCAGGCCGTGGTCACGAGGTTGCCCGAGGGCAGTTCGGCGGTCAGGAAGGCCTGGTTCGCGGATTTGGCGGTTGCGCCGTCCACTCGGCCGCCGAGTGCCTTGCGCGCCAAGAAGGTCGACATTCGCGACGGCGCGGGGCCGGTCTTCACGCTGGGCACGACCTTGTCGACATCCTCGGGGCGGACACCGAAGTTGGTCCAGCGGAAGCCGAACGGCTCGAGTACCTGCTCGGCCAGGTGCTCGCGCATCCGCTTGCCGGTGGCCCGCTGCACCAGCAGGCGTTGGATCAGACCGCTGGTCAATGCGTGGTAGACCCGGAACCGGCCCGGGCGCCAACTCGGCACCAGATCGGCGAGCCCCCGCACGGCCAACTCCTCGTCGAGCACCAGCTCGACCCCCTTGTACGGCGGCGTGACAAAGGGCACCCCGGCCGAATGCGACAGCACATCGCCGATCGTGATCGCCTCCTTGCCATGGGCCGCGAACTCCGGAATGTACTTGCACACAGGATCATTCAGCTCGAAGGCGCCCTGCTCGATGAGCATGAACATCAGCGCGGCGGACACCCCTTTGGCGGTGGAGAAGCCGCAGAACGGTGTCTCCGGCGTAGCGAGCACCTGCTGCGCATCAGGGCTGTCTCTCGGCGCATTACCCCAGCCGTGCCCGATGGTCCGGTTCAACAGGATCTTGCCGTTGCGCCGCACACATGTCTGGATCGCGGGCGTCGTGCCTAACCGGTACCACGCCTGCACCGACGCCCACAGCGACTCGACCTCGCCGCTGGTCGATCCGGCATCCGCCGGATCGTCCTCGTGCCCAACCATCGTCACCGCGTCCAGATCATCGGCGACGGTCACCAACGTGGCAGGAAGTACCTTCACGCGGCCAGCATATCGACGGCGATCGTTCGGCTGGTCACGTGCGCGATTACATCGATTCCCGATCATTGGAGGTCCCGACATCGATTCGGAAGAAACCTTGCAATCGGTGCGCAAACACCGACCGGAGTGGTTTCGCGGCCGAAGCGCGGGTACCCGACAGGCAGGAGGTGTTCGACATGCCCAAGGAATGGAGCAATAAGCAGGAACGCCAGTACGAACACATCAGGGATTCGGCGCGGGAACGCGGCGCGACCCCGCAGCGCGCCGAGGAAATCGCCGCCCGCACGGTCAACAAGAATCGTGCGCAAGCCGGGCAGACCAGGACCGCGAGCCGCACCTCGATCCAGGACAAATCGCCCCAGCAGCGCGGCGGGCAGCGCTCGGGCCGCCGCGGTCCGAAGGGCCCGACCCGCGACCAGCTCTATAACGAGGCCAGGCAGCGAAATATCAAAGGCCGTTCGAAGATGACCAAGGGACAGCTCGCGAGGGCATTGGGCAAGGCCTGATCGGGTCACACGATCAGCCCGAAGCGCGAGCCCCGGTCATCAACGTCTGCCGACGGGAAGGTGCTGGCCCACACGCAGGTGTGAGTGAAACCGGCCCGAATGAAGCGGAAACCGACATCCACGCCACCTCGGTGGCCGTAGGTTAGGACACCCGAGAAGGGTGGTGTCATCCAATAAATCGATTGGGAGATGCGCTGTAGCCTCGGGTTATGTGCCGAAATATCACCGCGCTGCGCGGGCTGGAGCCCGCGGCGACGCCGGAAGAAGTGCATGCGGCTGCTCTGCAGTTCGTTCGCAAGGTAGGCGGGCTGTCCAGCATTTCCGCCACTACCCGTCCGGCGGTCGATGCCGCGGTTGCCGATATCGCGGCCGCCACGATGCGGCTGCTCGAGCAATTGCCGGAGCGCAAGGTCCCGCCGAAGACCGTGCCGCCGCTGCGCCGCCCCGAAGTGCAGGCTCGCATCCACGCTCACACGCACGACTGAGTCCGGGCTGCCTGAGTTCGGGCTGCTCTGAGCAGATCTGCTGAGGGCAGCGCGGCGAGATTTTCGCGGTGCGCGCGGGGCACGGTGGAGTCATGGCTCACGATGACAAGACACCGTTGTTCAGTTGGCGCGCCAGGGAGCAGCTGCTCAACAGGCGAATATTGGTGCTGGACGGCCCCCTCGACGACGATAACGGGACCCTGCTGATGACTCAGCTGCTGACGTTGGCGGCCGAGGACGCCGAGGCGGGGATCTCATTGTGGATCCACTCCCCGGGAGGTTCGGTTCCCGCGATGCTCGCCATTCGCGATGTGATGCGCCTGATACCGTGCGAGGTATCCACATTGGCGCTCGGATTGGCTTGCAGCGCAGGGCAATTCCTGTTGTCCGCGGGTACGCCGGGGCGGCGCTTCGCGCTGCCGCACGCGCGGGTGCTGATGCATCAGGGGTCGGCCGGAATCGGCGGCAGCGCCGTCGATGTCGAGGTGCAGGCCGATGATCTGCGCTACACCGTGGAGACCGTGCTCGGCATCATTTCCGGCGATACCGGACAGCCCTATGACCGGATCTACGAGGATTCGCTGCACGACCGCTGGTTCAGCGCGACGCAGGCCAAGGAGTACGGCTTCATCGACCACATTGTCGACTCGTTCGGGCAGATCGTGCCCCAGCGCCAGCGGATCGGAATCTCGGCATGACCTACACCATTCCCAATGTGATCGCCCAGCATCCGCGCGGCGGCGAGCGCATCACCGATATCTACTCGCACCTGCTGGCCGAGCGGATCGTCTACCTGGGCACTCCGATCGACGCCGGGGTGGCCAATGCGCTCATCGCGCAACTGCTGCACCTGGAGTCGGAGAGTTCGGAACAGGACATCAACCTCTACATCAACTGCGAGGGCGGTGATCTGTCCGCGATGCTCGCGATCTACGACACCATGCAGTTCATCAAGGCTCCGGTGCTCACCACCTGCGTCGGCCAGGCCATCGCGGTCGGCGCGGTCCTGCTCGCCGGTGGCGCCCCCGGTCGCCGATCCCTGCTGCCGCACGGGCGCGTGGTCCTGCATCAGCCAGCCGCCCGCGGCCAGGGCGCGATTCCGGATCTGATCCTGCAGGCCGATGAGTTGGTGCGGATGCGCGGCGAGATCGAGTCGATCCTGGCTCGGCATACCGGGCAGTCGGTGGAGCGGCTGCGTCACGATACCGACCGCGATCGCGTATTCACCGCCCAAGCGGCGGTCGACTACGGTCTCGTCGACAACGTGCTCGGTTCCTAACGCCGCGCCCAGACAGCTTGCCGTATCGCCCCTGCGTCCAAGGTGCGGTCGAAGGTACTCGAATGGTGGTCGCCCAGGCCCGCATTCGACCGCCGTACGACTACGCCCGGCGAGCAGCCGGAGTTACCCCAAACAGACCCCCAAAAATATTGGACAAGCGATCACCATGCGCTGACGCAGGCAAACGCCGAGAGCGCCCCTGCACCAGCGCATTCTCAACCGATTGGATTGGGGGTTTGCTGGTTCGCGGTGGAGTTGGTGTGGGTGGTGGGGCGGGTGGGTGGTGGGGCGGTCTATGGGTGTGGGATTTGGGTGATGGTCGGGCGTGCGCGGCGGGCCGCGCAGGTGACGGCGGCGCCGATGGGCGTGCCGAGCAGCCAGCCGACAAGGACATCGGTCGGCCAGTGCGCGCCGAGATACACCATGCATCCGCCGATGAAGACCACCGCCGCGGCCAGTGCCGTCCCCGCCATGCGGCGGGTACGGGGCGATTCCCAGTTCACCGCCAGGAAGACGGCCATCGCCAGTGCCGAGGTGGCGGCGGCATGGGTCGATGGCATTGCCCAGCCCTGGATCTCGGGCCACACCGTCAGATCTCCGCTCGGGCGCGGCCGCCCGATCACCTGCTTCAGGTTGTGCGCGATCAGGTCGGCGAGCAGCAGACTCGCCGCTGCGGCAGCGCCGACCCGCCAACTTCTGGTCACGACCACGGCCGCCACCCCGGCGAGCGCGAGCAGCCCGAGCACTTCGATACCGACCCCGGCATCGCCGATCGCCCGCACCGCCCGTGTTACCGCATCCTGTCGCGTCTCGGCGACGACGTGCATGATGCCCTCGTCGAATCCCACTATCCGCGAGTCACGCAGCGGCAGGCTATGCCGCAAGCACCATGAGCGTGGGCGTTGCGCTGGCACGCGGTGCGGACTGCCGGGTGAAGGCGGGCCGACGGAGTGCGCGCAAGTCGTCGGTCACCTGTTCGGTCAGACCGAAGAGGGTGGTGCCGAGTGCACCCGCCAACGCCGCGATCATCTCGCTCGACGGTTCCTTGCGCCCGCGCTCCACCTCGGAAAGGTATTGCGGCGAAATGCCCGCTCGCCCAGCGGTTTCGACCAATGTCTCGCGCTGCTCGCGCCGCAGCGTGCGCAACCGTTCGCCGAGCACCTCACGCCACAGTGGCTCGGCCTGCCTCGGCTGGTCGGCGCGTCCGCCCGGGATCGAGTGCAGTCTCGGATGCTCGGTCATATCCAGAGCGTACGACCGCGACCACCGATCCGGTCGATCATTACGCTCTGGGCGTACAAACCGCGAAGGCCCCATGTCCAACGGACACAGGGCCTTTCGCGTCGCGTCGAGATCAGGGCAGCGGAATCCACATCCACGTTCCTCCTGTTGTCGGGCCTCGATCCGAGACCGTCGACCCGTTCGAACCGGACCGACACGACAATGCTCGGGGCTCGGCATTTGCGCCCCTTAGGCCGTGGCTGTGAGTTAGCTGTATGAACCAAAGCTAGGAGTACGCTCATCCATCGGCGGCATGCCCGATCAGCTCACCCAGATCGTCGCCGGATTCTTCGCGGCCTTCGGCGACCCCGATGATGTCACGGGGCGAACTTCGCCTCGCGGAGGAAGGAGAAGGCAATGACCATCCGGAAGGTGACCGTCCTCGGGACCGGGGTGCTCGGTTCGCAGATCGCGTTCCAGACCGCATTCCACGGTTTCGACGTCACCGCCTACGACATCAGCGACGATGCGCTGGCCGGTGCCCGCGACCGCATTGCGAACCTGGCGGCGACCTATCGCGACGAGGTGTCCGGCGCGGATGGCGGCAAGGCCGAAGCGACCGCGGCGGGCATCGCGCTGACCACCGATCTCGCCGCGGCGGTGCGCGATGCCGATCTGGTGATCGAAGCTGTGCCGGAGGTCCGCACCATCAAGGAGCAGACCTATCAGCAGCTCGGCGAGCTCGCGCCGGAGCACACGATCTTCGCCACCAACTCCTCCACCCTGCTGCCCAGCGATATGAAGGACTTCACCGGTCGCCCGGACCGGTTCCTCGCCTTGCATTTCGCGAACCAGGTGTGGAAGTACAACACCGCCGAGGTGATGGGCACACCCGAGACCGATCCGAAGGTGTACCAGGCGGTGGTCGAATTCGCTGCGGCAATCGGCATGGTGCCGATCGAATTGCACAGGGAAAAGGCGGGTTACGTCCTCAATACGCTGCTCGTGCCGCTGCTCAACGCCGCCATGTCCCTGAGCGCGGGCGGCTTCGCCGAACCGGACGCGGTCGACAAGACCTGGCGGATCGGCACCGGTGCACCCTACGGGCCATTCCAGATTCTCGATGTCATCGGCCTCACCACCCCCTACAACATCCTCGCCAATAGCGACGAGGACGGGCAGCGGCTCGCGGCCTGGCTCAAGACCAACTACATCGACAAGGGCAAGCTCGGCATCGCCACCGGCGAGGGCTTCTACAAGTACACCCCGTAGTTCGCAGACCTGAAGTACCGGAGCTGTTCCCGCCGCGCGAACCGGGGTGCGCGCGGTGTAATCGGGGTTGATTCGGCCGCCGCTGGCGCCCAATGGGTTTCGGCTCAGCGGCGATCGCCGAAAGCGGAGTCCGATGCCGGGTGGCGAACTAGAATCGGTTCGGTGGGGCAGGACTCGTCGACGAAAGATAATGCAGCGCGGTCGAAGCTGGTGCGCGTTGCGGTAATCGGTGGCGCTGCGGTGGTGACCGTGCTGGTTGTGATCATGGCGTTCGTGATCGGCTCTGACGACAGCGGCTCCGGCGGTGGCGTCGCCACTCCGGTCGCACGCCCGGACGATACAACTCCGGTGGCCGCGGTGTGGGCGGTGCCGAAAGTGTTTCTGGGCGAATGGAAGGGCGTCGCCAGCGACGGTAGCGCCGCACACGACATCGTGCTGACCATCAAGTCCGGTAAGAATGCCGAGGAGGTCGCCACCTCATCGGATACCGATGAGAGTTCCGGTAACCGCTGCGATCGGATCGGACGCATGGTCAGCGGCACCGAGACCGAGCTCGTCTTCGCTGCGCGCCTGACCGGCGGTATCGACTGCGAACTGGGCATATCAACGGTCGAGCTGCGGCCGGATGGCACCGTCACCTACCGCGCGGGTCAGGGCGGTGCCATTACCGGCACACTGCGCAAGAGCTAGCGGCTCGAGACCTTTTCGCGGATATCCGCTCCGGCGAACCAGGTTCGGTAGAAGGTGTACGCCAGTGCGGCGAAGACACCGAGGAGTGCGACGCCGAACGGGAACGGGTAGTTCGCCATTGGCAGCGCGAGATAGCGTACGCACAGGAGTACGCCCGCGAATGTCGCGATACCGAAGGCCACCACCCGCGCCCGCCCGCGGTCCCAACCCCGGTCGGGATCGCGCAGAACCGATTCCACGGTCAGGCACAGTGTCGCGCCCGCCACCAGATCGACGCCGTAGTGCGCGCCGAGGCCGAGCGTCGCGATCAAGGTGCAGACCAGCCAGAACCCACCGCCCCAGCGCAACCAGCGCGGTCCGCGCCGGGAATGAATGAACAGCGATAGCGCCCACGCGGTATGCAGTGACGGCATGCAATTTCGCGGGGTGATCCCGTCGAACGGCATCGATTCGACCGAGGACGGCAGTGCCGGAACGATATTCGGCCACACATCGGCGAGTTCGAAACCATGTCCCTCCGGCCCGAATGCGAGCACCGGTCCCACCACCGGGAAGACCACGTAGAACAGCGGACCGACCACCCCGAGGGTGAGGAATGTGCGCACCAGGTAGTGCCGCGGCCAGATACCGGTCGTCACATTGCGCAGCTGCCAGGCGGCGACCACGATCGCCGCGACCGGCAACTCGAAGTACACCCACCGCACCACACCGAGCGGCACCGGCCCCGCCGCATCCAGTACCTGCCCGACCAGCCACGACGGATTCCCGAGCGCGTGATCGGCCAGTTCCGCATAGGGATCGAGCACCATCGGGCAGGCCCATGCGGTGATGTCCAACCAGATCTCGCCGACCTTCGTCGCCAGGATCAGCAGCGCACCGAGCGCGATGGTCCGCAGCGCCGTTTCGCGCCGCGCCCCGGTCCAGCGCACCGCGGCGATCACGGCCAGCGCGGTCAACACAATGGTCGGACCATTGCCGATGGTGAACGACCGCCCCTCGATCGCTCGAATGATCACAAAGATCACGTCGATGCCGACCGCGGCCGCCAAGGCGCGCACCCGAACCGGTGCCGAAACCCCGATCAGCGCCAGCAGAAATCCGGCCCACGGCGTGGTCGCGGACTTGGGCCGCCCGACGTAATCCCAGGAAAGGCTGGTAAGCGGTCCCAACGCATCGATATGCACGGCCATGAGCTGACCAGCGACGAGCACCAGAACCGCGCCCGCGATGCTGCCCCAGATCACCCAGGATCGAAACCGACGCGCAACGCCCACTCTCTCGCCAGGTGGGCTGGAACTGTCTTGCGCGTCGTAAATAAGCATTCCGACATCGTAAACACGACGTGAACACCACTGTGCGCGACGATTAACGGAGCCTGTGAGTTCCGGTGGGGGCGCGGTCGTTCGCAGCCGCGCCCCCACGCGGAGCCGAGTTCACTCATGGCTATTGGCAATACGGTGCCATTGCACCCGTCAGCCGACGGATGCTTGCTTGCCGGTCACGATCGGATGGCCGAACCGCGTCGGAGTCAGGGACGGGCGATGATGACGGGGCAGTCGGTGCCGTGCAGGACGGCTTGGCTGACCGAGCCGAGTGTCATGCCCGCGAAGCCGCCGCGACCGTGGCTGCCGACGACGATCAGTTGGGCGTCTTCGGATTCGGCGAGTAGGCGTCGGGCGGGCCGGTCCTCGGCGACCACCCGCTGCACCTCGAGGTCGGGGTACTGCTCCGCGTAACCGGCCAGGTTCTCGGAGAGCAGCTGCTCGGCCTCTTTCTGCATATCGGCGCGGGAGATGTAGCGGTTGAATTCGGACCAGGCGAGCACGGCGCGCACGGTGGTTTCGCGATGCGCGGCCTCATCGAAGGCGATCTCGATGGCGCGGACGCTGACGGGTGAACCGTCGACACCGACCAGTACGGGACCGAGTAGCCGATCCGGTAGGTAGTTCTCGGGTTCGGGGATGACCGCGACCGGGCAGTGCGCGTGCCGGGCCACGGCGGTGCTCACCGAGCCGAGGAGGCCGCGGCGGAAGGCGCCCAGACCGCGGGTTCCGACGACCAGCAGGCGGGCGTCCTTCGAGCGGTCGAGCAGCACCGGGATCGGCGGCGCTTCGACCACGAAGGTGCTGATGTCGAGCTCGCCGACCGGCGCGGCTGCGGCGGTGGCGAATTCGCTTGCGGCGGCAACGGCCGAGGCGCCGGCGGCTCGGTAGGCGTCGTAATCGATCTGGTTGAAAGCGATTCCGGGACCGAAGTCCATCGGGGCGCCGATGCCGTACACGATGTGCAGGGGTGCGCGGTGGCGGACGGCGTCGACGGCGGCCCAGCGCACGGCCTCGGCCGCGACCTCGGAGCCATCGATACCGACGAGCACAGGTGGATTGATGGTGTTGGCGGACATATGATTTCGCCCTTCTGCGGGACCGGTAGTGCCTACTGTGGGTGAACGACCATGACCGGGCAATACGCGGTCTGTACGAGCGCATTGCTGGTGGAGCCGAGCAGCAGCCCGCCGAAACCGCCGCGTCCTCGGCTGCCGAGCACGAGCAGCTGTGCCGACTGCGACCACTCCAGCAGTGCCTGCCGCGCCCCCGACAGGTAGACCTTGCGGATGACCTGCACATCCGGATACTTCTCATGCCAGCCCGCGAGCTGTTCGGCGAGCAGCGTCTGTCCGGCGGTCTCGACGTCGCGGTCGGGGATGGTGTAGGGGAGTCCGGCGAAGCGGTCGTAGTACGGATCGCTCCAGGCATGCACCGCGACGAGCTGGGTATTGCGCTCGCTGGCCTCTTCGAACGCGGCCGCAACAGCGGCCGTGCTGACCGGTCCGCCATCGGCGCCGACCACGACCGGGCCGCTGTGCCGGATCTGCCGTCCGGTGTCGCTATCACGGATCACCACGATCGTGCCGCGGCCATGGCTGGCGACCGCGAGCAGGGTCGACCCGAGATGACTCAGGGTGCCGCCCGCGCCCGCCGCGCCGATCGCGACCAGATGTGCGGTTTCCGATCGCTCGATCAACAGGTGCGCCGGATTGTCCTCGGAGACTTCGGTTTCCACGATCAGGGTCGGATCTACCTTTTGGGCGAGTTGGCGTGCCCGCTCGACCAGCTCCGCGCCTGCGCGGCGGATCGCGTTGATCACCGGGGGCATGACGACGTCATATATCCCATAGACGGACCCGGCCGCGGCGAGGTCGAGGCCGTACACGATGCGCAGTCGGCGGCCCCGCTGCGACGCGGTCTCGGCGGCCCATCGAACGGCGAGGTCGGCGGCTTCGGAGCCGTCGACACCGACCACTATTTCGGCCGACGCCAGCCGGTGCGGATCAGTGTGGTGCTGGATGGTCATGGGCGCGTCCCTTCGGATCCCGATAAGCGGCTATCCGAAGATTAGGAATTCGAGGCGGTCCGGCACGCCTGGCGTTGGTCATGAACCGCAAGGCCCAAAGGCCGCTCCTGGGGTATCCGCGTGGCCCTATGCGGTCGTCGTTCGAGCCGGATCGCGCATAACTACCCGGGCAACGGTGCCGACCACCGCAGCACCGTGCCCCCTCTCTCGCCTTTGGTCACGCTGAAGCTGCCGCCCGCCTGCTCGGCGCGCGTCGCCAGATTCGCCAGCCCGCTCATCCGCTGCAGGTCATCGGGTACGCCGATGCCGTCGTCGGTCACCTCGATGGTGACATCGTCGCGCACCCGGAGCTGGACCGAGAGCGTTGTCGCATGCGCGTGCCGCACCACATTGCTCACCGCCTCGCGCAGCACCGCCTCGACATCGTCCGACATCGGCGACTCCAGCACCGATACCGGCCCCGCGAGCCGGATCGTGGTGCGCAGCCCGCTTTCGCCGACCATATCCGCGATGACGCCGTGCAGTCGCTTGCGCAGCGTCGGTGCGTCCGCGGTGGTGGTGCTGTGCAGATCGAAGATCGAGTGGCGGATGTCCTGCACGATCGTCTGGATGTCCTGAATGGTGTCGGCGAGCCGGGATCTGACCTCGGGGGCGCGCGCCCGCTGCGCGGTGCCCTGCAGCGAAAGGCCGACCGCGAACAGTCGCTGGATGACATGGTCGTGCAGGTCACGGGCGATCCGGTCGCGGTCGGAGAGCACATCGAGTTCACGCATCCGGCGCTGCGTGTTCGCCTGCTGCAAGGCCAGTGCGGCCTGGTCGGAAAAGGCGGCCATCATCGACTGTCCGGCCGCGTCGAGCTGGTGTGTGCCGCTCGGCCGCACGGTGGCGAGCACACCGATGACCGCGTCCTCGGCGCGTAGCGGCAGGATCAGTGCCGGGCCGTATCGTTCCGGCACATCGAAGATCGGGCTGAACTTCAATTCGTCGACCGCGACCACCCGTCCGTTGCGGAACACCTCCGCAGAATGCGATTCGCCCATCGGAATTCGGTGTCCGAGCAGTTCATCGGCGCCGATTCCGGCAGCGGCGACCACCACCAGCTCGGTGACATCTTCGGCGGGGATGTCGGCATCTTCGGGGAGCGCGAGGAACGTGCACGCCGACTGAGTGAGGGTCAGGGCCCGATCGGCAACCAGTTCGAGGGCGGCGCCCGGTTCGCCGCCCGCGAGCAGTTCGGTGGCCACATCGCGGTTGGCCTCCAGCCACTGCTGGCGAATTCGGGACTGTTCGTAGAGGCGGGCGTTGGCGATGGCGATACCCGCGGCGGCCGCCAGCGCCTGCACCACGACCTCATCGTCCTCGGTGAATTCCTGGCCGCCGGACTTCTCGGTGAGGTACAGATTGCCGAACACCTCGTCGCGGACCTTCACTGGAACGCCGAGGAAGGTGCGCATCGGTGGATGGTGGGCCGGGAAGCCGACCGATGACGGATGCTTCGAAAGGTCGGTCAGCCGAATGGGCTTCGGTTCTTCGATCAGCAGGCCGAGCACACCGTGACCGCGCGGCAGATCACCGATCATGACCCGGGTCCGATCGTCGATGCCCTCGTAGACGAATTCGGCGAGCTGGCTGCTGGTCTTATCGGTTTCGCGCACGCCGAGCGCGCCGTATCGGGCGTCGACCAGTTCGATGGCGGTGTGCACGATCGAGCGCAGGGTGTTGTCGAGGTCGAGCCCGGCGGTCACCACCAGCATCGCCTCTAGCAACCGGTCCATCTGATCGCGGACGCCGACGATCTGCGCGATCCGATCCTGGACCTCGCCGAGTAGCTCACGCAGCCGCAGCTGCGAGAGGGTTTCGGTCACCGGTGTCCGGTCGGACAGCTCCGACTCGTCTTCCATAACCTGCATTTTCGCACGTGCGGCGTGCGGTGCGGCGGTGGAGACTCGACTCAGCGTTGATCATTCCGGTTTCGTCGGCGTGTTGAGTTTCGAGGCCAGCACCGCGGCCTGGGTGCGTCGCTCGACCCCCAGTTTGGTCAGCAGTCGGGAGACGTAGTTCTTCACCGTCTTCTCGGCCAGGAACATCCGATTGGCGATCTGCCGATTCGTCAGCCCCTCTCCCAGCAGATCGAGCAGCGTCCGTTCCTGGTCGCTGAGGTTCGCAAACGGCCCGTTCCTGGCCCCGGCCTCCTCGCGCAGTTTCGCCATCAGGGCGGCGGCCGCACGGTTGTCGAGCAGTGATCTGCCCGCGCCGACCTCGCGAATGGCCTCGACCAGTTCCGTGGTGCCGATGTCCTTGACCACATATCCGCTGGCCCCGGCGAGGATGGCGTCGAGCATGGCCTGCTCGTCGGTGAACGAGGTGAGAATCAGACAGCGCAACGTGGGGTGTTGGTTCAGCAGTTCGCGGCACAGTTCGATGCCATTGCCGTCGGGGAGCCGAACGTCGAGAACGACGACCTCGGGACGCAGCGCGGGAATGCGTGCCATGGCCTGGGCGACGGTACCCGCTTCACCGACCACATCGAGATCGGGTTCGGCCTCGATCAGATCCTTCACACCGCGCCGCACGATCTGGTGGTCGTCGACCAAGAAGACACTGGTCATCACGGAGCACCTTCCTCCACTACTACTTCAGCGTACTGACGAGGCCGGTACGGCGTGTCGGAGTTGGTCCCCGGATCGGTGACAAAAGTCCCTTGGTCCCGGTTGGGATCTGCGGAGTGCGGCGTGACTAACGCTCGGCCGTTTCGTCGCTCATCGTGAGGATGTCGGCGATCGGGCGGCGCGGTGTCGGCTCTGGCGGCGGTTCCTCATCGGGTGCGGTGCCGACGCGGATCACGACCTGGGGGACACCCGGGCGGGTGAGCATCCCAGCGATGGCCGTTCGGCCAGTGGGTGTCTCGGTGATGTGGGTCAATGCGCAAGTGGCCGAACCGGTCGCCGCGCATTCCAACAGCACAGCGGAGAGGGCTTCACCGGTGTGCAGCCACGTTGTGATGGATTCGCTGGACGAGCTGAGCACCAGCAGGCGCGCTCGGTCCTCCGTCAGGTTGGCGCGGCGCGCGGAATGCGGTGCGGACGGGAAGGATCGCCCGACGCCGACGCGGGCGAATTCGGCGTCGGAGACCAGCGACTCCCGCGGAACGCCCTCCTGATCGCCGGAATGCCCACTCCACCAATGTAATTCGGTCTGGTAGGGCATATCGTAGCGGCGGGTTGCGGTGGCCTGCGCCGAGGCCGCCGCGATTTCGGTCGTCGCGTTCTCGTCGAGGACGTCGAGCTCGAGGTCGTGCGGGGTGACCAGCATCCGTGCGGTGTGCACGAGCTGAGACCAGTTGGTCGGCGGGTAGAACGGCAGCCGATCGGTGTGCCGGTGATCGATGGCGCGGGCGCGGGCCAATACGCCGATCGGGGGATCCGGCCAGTGGCGGAACTCGATCACCGCCAGATAGTCGGAGCGTCCGGCATCGGGCAGCCGCGTCGTATCGGTGTGCCACCCCACCGCGGCGAAGGCCGTGCGGACGTGGTGCAACATCGCGCCGCAGCTGATCACCAGCTGCCTGCCCATGGGGTCGGCCGAGGTCAACAGCCGGTCATTGTCGCGGTACAGGTGCAGCCGAGTGCCGTCGAATACCCAGTGCCACGGCTGTGTGTTGTGCACCGACGGCGCCCGGCTGGCCTGGCGCATGACCGCCAGCACTGTCGCGCCGTTCGGCACGGAACCTACGGAGGAGGAGCCGCTCTCGGTCATACGGTCGAGTGTCGTCCGGCACTGTGGCGTTCGATATGGGCTTTGCGCCCGTTCTCGAAGGCCCATGGTCATCCCGGCCGATATGTGACCGAGCAAAGTCGCGACGAAACCAAGGTCCTCGATTCGCGTGCCCTTCGGCCCTGTTCGGCGTGCTCGCCCCGCGGCGACACTGCCAGCGTTGGGTGCGTTGGGGCGGAAGAAGGATTACCGAGTGAGTACATCCGAACTGTGGTCGACCGGAACGACTTCGAACGGGGTCTGCACCACGCAGGGCGCGGTGGACCCCGTGCAGATCTCGCGCACGATGCGCGCGATCGACCAGGTACTGAGCTGCCACCGTGTCGATGCACCGGCGCGGGTCCGGCTCATCGGCTCGCCGTTTGTGGCTGGCGCGCTGCTGGCGCAGGCGAATGTGGTGTTCCGGGATCTCATTGTGCGCGCGCAGGTTCCCGGGCCCGGTGGATTCGTCGCGACCTTTCTCGCCGACCGTCTCGACCGGCAGCTCGCACGGCTGAACTCCGGTGATATCCCGAGGTACTGGCCCGATCCGGCACGCCCACCATTGGCGGTGAGCACCGAGGAACGGCCGATCGTGCGCCAAAAGTCCTGCGCCCTGCTGGTCGGGGCACCGGCCGATGCGGTGCGGGTGATGGAGACCATGGACTACGACGTCTACCTGTACACCGATGCGGAGACCGGCGAGGATGCCGCTGTCTACTGGGCGGGCCCGCTCGGCGTGCGTATGGCGCGCCAGTATCGACGGCAGCCACCCGTGTCGACGCCGGGGCTGTCGCTCACCATGAATCCGCACCCGACGCCGCGGCTGACCCGAGCCGAGGCCGCGGCCCGGCTGTGCCGGTACGGATTGCCGTTCCTGTTCTTCACCGAGCCGCGCAGCGGACGGGGACAGCTGCTGTATCGCCGCTACGACGGCGCGCTGGCACTGGTCCTACCCGAGGCGGCTGCGCGATGATGACCGAGTTCGCCGCGAGCGACGATACCGGGCGTGCCGTTGTGGAACTCGATCGCACCACGGCATTGAGCCTGCTCGCGACGGTTCAGCTCGGTCGAGTGGTGTTCAGCCGCAATGCATTACCGGCGATCCGCCCGGTCAACCACCTGGTCGAGCCGGACGGCCGGATCATCGTGCGCACCCGCGTCGCGTCCAGGCTCACCTCGGCCGTGCGCGGTAACTCCGATGTGGTGGTCGCCTACGAGGCCGACGATATCGACCCGCAGCTGCACACCGGGTGGTCGGTCGTGGTGACCGGTTTCGCCCGCCCCGTCACCGATCCGATTCGCATCGCCCGCTATGAGCGCCTACTGCACTCCTGGGTCGACCGGGTCATGGACGCCGTCATCGAGATCGAACCGTCCATCGTCACCGGCATCCGCCTCGTCGAACAGGTCGCCTGAGCACGCTGGGACCGGCAGCTGTCGACGGCGGTGCCGATCCGGGCGGCCCGGTGACTATTGCGGGCGCAGGACCACGATGCCGGGCGTCGAGCGGACGTAGTCGGTGAAGGGTGAGTCGACGACCTTGTTGTTGGCGGCCAAGGAAGAAGCATTGCGGAAGACCGGGCCGTCGGGTGTCATGACGAAGATACCGACATGGGTTACGTCCAGGCCCGGCTGGTCGGCGTAGGCGCCGATGTAGTCGCCGGTGCGGAGTCGGGCGATGACGGTGTCGTCGACGGCACCGCCCGGGATATACGTGATGTCGCGATCGACGACCGGTAGGCCGGGAAGGTACTGCCCGCCATCGGCTTTCGCATTGAGGTGCTTGGTGACGGTCATCGCGGCGGGGCCGAGCGACGCGGTGATATCGGTGGCGGCGATGCGCGCGGTATGCGACCAATCGCTGAAGAAGTGTTTGCGCTGCTGGAATTCGATGCGTCCGTCGGTGTAGCGGGTCTCGATCAGGTTCGCCACGAACTGATCCCGATCGGTGGACCTGCTGAGCGCTTCGACATAGTCCAGGTAGGTGAAGCAATCCACCCGCCGCATATCGATGACCAGCTGTTCGGGCCGACTCGCCGAGCCGATGAGCATATCGGCGCCGTACGGCGTGCCGAGGAACCGACTCGACAGCAGGTTGATCAACTCGCCCTTGCCCGCGCCCGGCGTGGCCGCCCGCAGTGCCAGCAGCTCATCGATCTTGCGCGCGGTGACGTCATCGATGGCGGCGCTCGGTGTACCGACCGCCGCGGGCAGCGCCGGCAAGGCGATGCCGACGAGTGCCAGCACGACGAGCAGTATGCGAGCGATGGTGCGCAAGAAGCCTCCAGCAAGGGGAACGGTCGCGAGCACTGCTGCCACGGTAGCCGGGATGCCGCGGGCAACCGGCACTGAACTCGAAAATCCCACGGGCTCTTGATGATCGCGCCGTGGCTAGCGAAGCGAGTCGGACGTTCCGAGTCGAACAGTTCGGTCACGGACATGTCTCGATGTTGCCATTTCGTTATCCGAGCGCGGCCCCGATCGATAGGTCACGCCTGAACGAGCGCCGTGCATGCGGTCGTACAGATGCACACGCATGACCGACGGCGGTATCGGGCGCACTCGGCGCGCTGAATCCCGGCAGATGTGGCAGGCTCACTCATCGAGGCCGGGGTGCAGAGGATTCGACTCGCACAACGGTCGGCGCGACCACGGGAGACCCCAGCTCCGGCTGGGGTCTTCGTGTGTTCATGGCGCCTTCGAGATCGACGCGCATGACGTGGATTACATTTCGGGTTCCCCGGCTCTGTTAAGTATCAGTTACCCGCGATGGCTATTGCGGTGAAGCCTTCGTTAAGGTTCGTTACGGCGTGCGTTCTGGATTTGTGACGCCGGAATCGGCGTGTGAGGATATTTTTCGATAGCGCACGAACAAAACATCCCGAAGCGTTTACCAAGGGCAGGATCCGGATTCCACCGTCGCACCGGATGCTGTCTCCTTCGGTGTGTTCGGATGCGGGTCGAATCGCCACTTCTGGCTGTCTTGCGCATATCCGCGCGCGAAAAATATCTGAGGAATGGTGTACGTGAGTGGGTTTTGGAGCTCGAGCTCGACGGCGGCCTGTGTCAGCGTCGGTATCTCATTGTATGGGGTCATCGCATATCTGGCCGGAATTCTGGACGGCGGTACGCGACCACGCATGGCGTCCTGGGTGGCGTGGTGTACGGCAAATACCGTATTCACGGCGGTCGCATATCTTGCGGGTGCCTATCTCGCCGCCGGTATCAACGCCGCGTCGGCAACTATGAACGCCGCGGTGATCGCCCTCGGTCTGCGGCGTGGGGTGAGTCTGCGACCGGGGGACAACATAGATTGGGCGTGTCTGCTCTCATCCATTGCATGTGTGCTGGTCACCGTGGAGATTTCGGATAAGACGTTCGGTGCGATGCTGGCTATCTGCGCCAACCTCATTGCCACCGTCCCCACGTTGCGACACGCCTGGTCGAAGCCCCAGGAAGAAACCTGGCAAATGTTCGCGGCGAATGCCTTCGCCGGGGCGCTCGGAGTGTCCGGAGTATTGCTGGCGAGTGGATATCAATTCGCCACCGTCGCCGGTCCATTGATCACCACCATCGGCAATATCGTCTTGGTGACGCTCACCGTCGGCCGCGGCCGATTCGCCGAAGATGCCGTCGTGCCGGTACGAGTTGGCTAGCCGAAATGCGATCGATCATCTCGAACCTGGGCGATTGCTTTTCATATCCGGGCGAACTCACGCCCGGGCAGGCGCAGCGTGCACTCGCCGTTCATCGATTGTGTTCGCCGAATTGTCTCATTCTTCAGCAGGCCGAACAAGCGCTCGGTATCGAAGGTCGAGGCGGACCGTCGGCCGAGCTGGCACCATCGGATCAAATCGGTAAATATCCGTCCATTGAATTGATCGGATACGGTGAGGTCAGTACCGGATATCTAGGCTGATTGTTCCAGCAATAGTCCGGTTTCCGGGTCGTACCAGCGGCAGGCCAGCGGTGGCAGATGCAGCTTCAGTGCACTGCCCCGGTCGGCTCGGAAACCCGGCCGCGCCTGGACCTTCACCGCCTGACCGCTGACATCGGTGGTCAACAGGGTCGACGAGCCGAGCGGTTCCAGCACCTGGAGTTCCCCGACGAGGGCATTGTCGTCGGGGTGCTCCGTACCGACGACGATGGCCTCGGGCCGGATGCCGAGGTTGAGCTTGTGGCCGCGCAACGATGCGAGCGCCGCGGGTACGGGCAGCGACTGCCCACCCAGGTCGATGCGGGGTCCGGCATCGTCCACCTCGACGGTCCCGGTGAGGAAGTTCATCGGCGGGCTGCCGAGGAAGCCGCCGACGAATTCGGTTGCGGGGCCGTCGTATACCGCTGTCGGCGGGCCACATTGGACGATCACGCCGTCGCGCATCACCGCGACACGGTCGCCCAGGGATAGCGCCTCCACTTGGTCATGGGTGACGTAGATCGTGGTGGTACCCAGTTGGTCGACCAGTTTCTTCAGCTCGGCGCGGAACGAAAGCCGCAGCAGTGCATCGAGATTGGACAGCGGCTCATCCATGAGCAGCACATCGGCGTCCATCACGATCGCCCGTGCCACCGCGACGCGCTGGCGCTGGCCGCCGGACAACTTCGCCGGATACCGGTCGAGGTAGGGCGTCAGCTGTAGCAGATCCGCCGCCCACGCGACCTTGCGACGGATCTCATCGGTGGGCACGCCGTGCACACGCAGGCCGAAGCCGATATTGTCGGCGACCTTCTTATTCGGGAATACGGCATAGGACTGGAACACCATCGAGAGGTTGCGCCGCCGCGGCTCCAGGTAGGTGACGTCCTTGCCGCCGATCACGACCTGCCCCGAATCCGGCAGTTCCAACCCGGCGATCATGCGCAACAGCGTCGTCTTACCGCAGCCGGACGGTCCGAGCAGCACCATGAATTCACCGTCGGACACCTCGAGTGAGACCTGGTCGGTGGCGCGCGTCGAGCCGCCGGGATAGGTCTTCACCAGATCCCGCAGAATCACTTCCGCCATGAGCACACCTCTGTCATCTCCGAAGTCCTGTCATCCCGGAAACTTCTGTCATCGCAGCGTGGTCCCCCACATATTCACCAGGTAGCGCCGCATCACGAAGATGAACGCCAGCGCCGGAATGATCAGTGCGAAGCCGCCGGCGAACCGGTACGGGGTCGACGCCTCGCCGAGCGTGGTGAGCACCTGCGCGGGCAGCGTGCGATGGCCGAGCGTCACGATGGTCGCACCGAGAATCTCGTTCCACGACAGCACGAAGGTGAAGATCGACGATGCCGCGAGTCCGGGAAGTGCCAGCGGCACAACGACTTTGCGTGCGGCCTGCCAACGCGTGCAGCCGAATACCCGCGCGGCCTCCTCGAGGTCGGCGGGTACCGCGACGAAGATGCTGGCCGTTATGAGCACGGTGGTCGGGAGGGCGAGGGTGGTGTGCACCAGCGTTACCGCGAAGACGGTGTCGTACCTGTCCAACCGCAGAAACATCGTGGCCAGCGGCACCGAGAGCACCACGATCGGCAGCGCGCGCACGAACAGGATGAATACCTGATAGGTGTCCTTACCGCGGAAGGCATTGCGGGCCAGCGCGTATCCGGCGGGTGCGCCGATGAGCAGGGACCAGAACACCGTGTACAGACCGACGAGCAGTGAGTTGCCGAGCGCTGGCATGGTTCCGGTGGCCCGGAAGAACGAATGCAGTGTCTCGGTGGAGAATTCGCTGGGCAGCAAGGGCTTCGGGAACTCGTTCAGCGCATCGCGCGAGGACACCGCGGCGAGTCCGATGAGCACGATCGGCAGCGCCATGAACAGCGTCACCGCAGTGCACGCGACCTGTACGCCAATGGCACGCCACCGCCGTCTGCGCAGGGGTGCGCGGTCGATCGGCGGCAGTGTGGTCGGTGTCGCGGTCGGCTCGGTCATCGCGACCCCTCCGGTGCCCGCACGGTGCGCAGATAGAACACCGCGGTACCGAGCGAGATCGCGAGCACCACAAGGGAAACGGCGCTCGCGACGGCCGGGTTCTGCAGGTTGGAGTACCACTCGTAGGTCTCACCGACCAGCAGCGGAAAGTCGCGTCCGGTGAGCGCCTGCGCCACGGCGAACGCCTGTAGTGCCAGGATCGTGCGCAGGATCAGCGCCACCTGCAGACTCGGCCCGAGCTGCGGCAGTGTCACATGCCGCAGCCGCTGCCAGAAACTGGCGCCGAATACCTGTGCGGCCTCGTCGTAGTCGCGCGGGATCAGCTGCACCCCGGCCACCACGATGACGAATACCAGTGACGTCGCGCGCCAGATCTCGGCGATCACCACCGCGAGCAGCATCGTGCCGGTGTGCTGATAGTTGAGCCACTGCACGCCGTCCTGCGACAGGCCGAGCCAGACCAGCAGGGAGTTCAGATAGCCGCGATTGCCGAAGATCGACAGCCACACCAGACCGGCGGCCAGTTCGGAGATCGCCAGCGGTACACACCACAGGTAGAAGTGCCCGCCAGCGAATCGTGGCCGCGCCTGCATCAGCAATGCCATACCGACCGCGAGCACCAGCTGGATCGGCACCACGATAACGATCAGCAACAGCGTATTGCGCAGTGCCGTCAGGAAATACGGGTCATCGAACAAGCGCCGCCAGTGCTCGAAGGTGAATCCGCTGTCGTCGCTGAAGGCGTCGACGACGGCCCGTACCAGCGGCCAGCCGAACAGCGCGGCCAGCAACACGATCGAGGGGAGCAGCAAGATCCAGGGGGAGCCGAGTCGAGCGCGCATGTCTACTCCACCCCGCAGCTGTCGGCGGCGGGATCGGGCGCCCAGCACGGGACCTTCAGCTCGTCGAGGATGCCCTGCAGCACCCGCGCCTGCTGGTCGAGTGTGGCTCGAATATCGGCTCCGTCCAACACAATCGAGCGGAAGCTGTCCTTGAACACCTTGCTCACCTCACCCTCGCGCTGGCCGAGGCCGACCGGCGGCAGCGACAGGATCGCGCCCGGCGCCTGCTGCTGCCGGTGCACGGCATCGGCCTCGAGTTTCACCGCCGGTGGCAGATCGTCCGGGATGGCGGTATCGACGGACGGAAAGAAGCCATTGGATCGCAATAGCTCGATCTGTGTTTCCGGCTTGGTGAGCGCGCTGATCGTGCGCTGGGCGAGTTCGGCATCGGTGCTGCCCTTGGGAATCGCGAGTCCGGCGACCACCGCCATATAGCCGAGGCCGTGCGCACCGCGCGGTGCGGGCAGCATGCGCCAGTCCCGCGGATCGCGCTCGGGCGCGTGGACCAGGCGTACGACGTGATCCCATGCCATCCGTACCTCGCCGCTGGCCAGCGGTTCCTGCATGAAGTCGTAGTTCGTACTCGCTTGGGCGCAGTTGGCCCACAGTTCGCGGAAGTATCGCCACGCCGTGACGGCCGCCTCCGAACGGAAGGTGGTGATCTGGCCGCCGGTGAACGAGGGCAGCAGATAGCCCTGGGTGAACCGGTGCAGCAGACCCTTCGGACCGGCGGGCAGGCCGAGCATCGGCCGGTTGCCATTGGCGCGGCGAGCCGCGATGGCCCAGTCGAGGAACTGGTCGTAGGTCAGCGCCGTGGCATCCGCACCGGAGGGCAGGTGTTCGAGCGCGTCGGCATGCGCGGCGAGGACGTAACTGGCGGTGGCCCACGGGATATACCAGGTCCGGTCGGTACCGGCCGTCGCGAGTTGCAGGTAGGCGGCGGGCCAGCCGCGGTTGCCGAGGTCGGCGAGCAAGCCGGTGAGGTCCTGGAGATAGCCGTCGGCCAGCGGCGCGATATCGCCGTGCAGACCGCCGAGCAGACCGACCTGCGTCGAACCCGCGCCGACCTGACTGCGCACCTGGCTGGCGAACGGGCTTTCCTCGATGGTCACATAGCTGACGCCGGGCGCGGTCTTGCCGAGCAGGCTGCGGAAACGTTCGGCCTCATCGGCGGGCCGGAATTGAGTGGAGAGGAACAGCATGCCGCCGCTGCCGGTGGTGGCGAAGCCGGTGCAGGCGCCGGTGAGCGCGACCGCACCGAGACCGGTCGCGCCGAGGAACGATCGGCGCGTCAGGCCTGATGTCGGCACAGGTGGCTCCCGGCGCGGAAATGAACCCGGGTGAGCCGACACGAATCCATCATGCCCCGATACAAACAGATGTCCACGACGAGCCGATTGCGCAACTTCCCGTCACTGAGAATAAAAACCCGAGTTACGTTGCGGCGCAAATAAAAAGGAAGTCGCACCTCTCAAAAAGTTATGAACTTCTTTGGATAACGAATTCTTTACGCACGGCCACGCCGGGCGGTCGGCACACCTATGCTCAAAGCCCGCACGAGTGAGTAACGCTGGGATATATGAAGAAACGAGTAGCCGTATGACCGCCAGGTCCGACCTCGAACACGAACTACGCGGGCCGTTGGCGGCAGCCGGGTTCCTCACCGAACAAGAGGCCGCCGATTTGCTGGAGATGTTCCGCGCGGCCAAGCAGTTGGAGACGGCCGCACTGATCGAGGCCATCGATGAGATGGTCGGTGCCCTGCCCCGACCGTTTCGCGCGGTGACGAAGAAGATCATGTTCGGGAGTCGGCTCGGCTGATGGGTGATCTGGTAACCGGTGCCCAGATCGTGCTGCTGTCACGAACTTTGCACACCCCGGTGGAGCGATTGGCGCATCTGGAGCGGTTGGGCAGCGAGAATCTGCACCAACTCCAGGAACGGCTGGCCGGCCTGATCTTCGATCAGCACAACGAGACCTTCGAGCGGATCAGCAAACTGGTGCCGGTCATTCCGCTGCGCATCTCGATGCCGCTGGTGCAGCGCCTGGTGCCACCGATGATGACGGGCCGGGCCGCGGGCGCGGTCGGTGTGGACCACCCGAAGAAGGCGGCCGAGACGGTTGCCATGCTCGCGCCCGGGTATGTGGCCGACTGTGCGCCGTATATGGATCCGCGTACCGTCGGCCAACTCGCCGATGTGGCGCCTGCGGAACCGATCGTGCGCATCCTCAACGAAATGCTGGCGCGCAAGGACTACATCACCGCCGGACCATTCCTCGATGCCTTCGCGACACCGGAATTGGTCCTGGCCATCGAACAGGGCGTGCTCGATGACGAGGGCCTGATCTTCTCCGCCGCCTATGCCTATTCCGTCAATGGCGTGAGCGCCATCCTGCGCCAGCTGCTGGCCGGGCCGCGGCAG
The DNA here is from genome assembly GCF_053602975.1 of Nocardia sp. NPDC004278. Classification (NCBI taxonomy): domain Bacteria; kingdom Bacillati; phylum Actinomycetota; class Actinomycetes; order Mycobacteriales; family Nocardiaceae; genus Nocardia; species Nocardia sp. NPDC004278. The sequence continues at coordinate 50,215 of NZ_JBSGEQ010000009.1, read as the reverse complement.
CGGGCGCCGCGGATGTTGCATACCGTGCTCACCGGGTCTACGGGTCTGCAACTGGCCGCGCTGTCGGCGTTCGCGCGCTGCGACCCGGATCTGATCGCGGCGATCGGCGATGTGCTGTTCAGCATCGGATCCGTCGAATTGATCGGCAATCTCATCGCGACCTATCTGCGGGCTGGTGCGGTGCCGGAGTTGCTGACGTTCATCGGACACCTCAGCCCGTGGGGGCTGGGTAACCTGGCCGTGAATCCGATCCTGGCGAACGATGCCGCGCTGGCCGGACTCATCGGCGGCCTCGAGGGCCGGATCGAATCCGAGCTGTGGCGTGGACTGTTCAACCTGGTCGAAAATGCCAACGCCGGGATCCAGCACCGAGTGGTGGCCCTGCTCGCGCAGCTGAGCGACGCAATGGTCGCCGCATTGCCCGGTATCGCCACCGACGCCCACTTCTGGCACTTGCTGCTGCGCCTGATCGCGGCCACCGACGTCAACGTGCGCGCCCGCTTCGAAGCGATGTGGTCCGCCTTGCCCCCGGAACGCCGCATCGATCTGGAACACCGCATCGGCGACCTCGGGCTGAACATCCATCTGGCACCGATCGCCACCGCGACGACGCTATCGGTTGACGAGGTGTTCTACCGGCGACGTCAGATGCGCCGCCGGTACGATACCGCGCAGACCTGGGACTGATCTCGCGCTCAGCTCTTCCTTGCCACGTAGTAGCTGTTGAGGATGTCGGCTTCGACGTGCTCGATATCGATGGACGCGAAGCCCGCTTCGCGGAGCATGCGGGTCGCGAGCTGTTCGCCCCACATGGTGCCGAGGCCATCGCCGTCGAGTGCCAGCGACACCGTCATGCAGTGCATCGTGGAGATGGCGTATAAGCCGGGCCCCATCGGGTGGTCCAGGTTCTCCTCCAGGTTGCTGGAGGCCTGAACGTCCACCATCAGGAAGGTGCCGTCGTCCTTCAATGCCTCGGCGATGCCGCGCAGCACCTCTTTCGGATGGGCCTGGTCATGGATCGTATCGAAGGCGGTGATCAGGTCGAATCGGTTGGATTCGGCCAGATATGTGACATCGCGCAATTCGAAACCGGTATTGGCCAGGCCCATCGCCCGTGCCTGCGCGCGGCCCGCCGCGATCCCTTCCTCCGAGAAGTCGTAGCCCACGAAGTGGCTGTTGGGAAATTCCCTGCCCAACAGGTTGACGGCATGCCCGCTGCCGCAGCCGATATCGGCGACCGCGATGCCCTGGCGGAGCCGCTCGGGCAGTCCCGGCGCCAGCGTGATGGTGACGTCGATCAGCGCGACGTCATGAACCGCGGCGCTGTGCTCCGCCGCGAGCTGCTGAAATCGGCCGTACTCGGCGTACGCGACGCCGCCGCCGTGGCGGAAACAGTCGATGATCTCGGGCTCGACGCTCGCGGTCAGCGGCACGAACTGCGTGAAGGAGGCGACATTGTCCGGGCCAGCCGCCCTGGTCAGCGCGGTGGCGTGCGCCGGAGGCAACACGTATGTGCGATCCGCGGGTTGGTAGTCGACAATCCGTCCGGCGGTGAGTGCGGCGAGCCATTCGCGCACATATCGCTCGTTCAGCTTCGCGGCCTCGGCGATTTGCGCGCTCGTCGCGGGCGGCATCGTGCTCATGGTGTCGAAGAGGCCGGTCTGGTGGCCGATGCTGATCATCAGGGCCAAGAATCCGTCATTGACGATGTCCAGCATCCGGGTGCCGAAGGCCTCGGCGCGCGTGGCGAATTCCGGATCCGCCTCGGGGGTCCGGCCATTGGCCGCCAGCGTTCGTGCCTTGTCCGACATGGCATTTCACGGTTCGGCGTAGTCGGCCACGCCCCGACGGTCGAGCATGACACGCGGTCGGTGCACCAGTCCGGACATGATCGTTCTCCTCGGTCCTGCGATCCGCGCCCCACTCTCGATGCGCATCCACCCACCCGCGGTGTTGTCGGAGACCCTGCGCCAATTGATTGTGACGCGCATCACAGTCTATTCAGGGGGTTGCCCAGCTGCAAGGTAGGCCCCGCGCGGCGCTGGCAGTCGATGTCGGGCGCTGGGCCGTGGCCTGGAGCGGCCGGACGCGTTTGTGATCTTGCCGAACGATTGCACTGCGTGGCGTGCCGCGGATCGGGCTACCGGGCCGACATCGGTGCAGGTGGTCCGACCCGCAGGCCGCCTCGGTCGGGGCCGATCGGGTCAGTGACTGACGAAACCCGCTGTGTCTATGACCGATCCCGCCGGGCCTACCGACAGCCGCTGATTTCCGGCGTTCAATTCGACCCATGTCGCGCACGCCGCGACCGATCGAAATCGCTTGGAAGGTAAGCAAATGACCGAGTTCGTGACTTTCGCGGAAGGGCGCCTGGCCTGTGATGTCGTCGGTGACGGGCCGCTGGTGGTGCTCTCACACGGCATCGGCACCTCGCGGCACGACTATCGCCATCTCGTACCACCACTGGTCGCCGCGGGATACCGCGTGGTGAACGCGGACCTGCGTGGGCACGGCGAATCCAGCCTCGGCTGGCCCTCGGTCACCAGGAAGGCGGCCATCAGCCGGACCGATGTCGCCAGTGACCTGCTCAGTGTGATCCGGTACTTCGGCGGTCCCGCGGCGATCGTCGGGCACTCGCTGTCCGGCGGCGCGGCGACCATCGCGGCGGCCGAGGCACCGGAATTGGTCGCGGCCATTATCGAGATCAACCCGTTCACCAAGACCCAGCACCTGGACATGGGTGCCCTGTTCACCGTGCCGCGGTATCGGCGTGGGCTGATGCGTTTGATGGGCACGCTGCTGCTCGGGTCGCCGAGACTGTGGCGCAGATACCTCGACTTCGCCTATCCGACCAAGCCGGACGATTACACCGACTACCTCGACGGCCTGATGCGGACCCTGCGGAAACCCGGCCGGTGGGCCGAATTCATGAAGACCGGCAGGACCACTGCGGCCGATGCCGAGGCCGCGCTGTCCGGCGTCCACCGTCCTGCGCTGGTCATCATGGGCGCCGCGGATCCGGACTACCCGGATCCGAAGGCCGAAGGGATGGCGATCGTCGCGGCGATGCCCATGGGCATCGGGAAGGTTGCCGTCGTCGACGGCGGCGGGCACTATCCGCACGCCCAGTTCGGCGACCGAGTCGCTGAACTGATCATTCCGTTCCTGCGCCAGCATGCCGCCGGTCTGCTCGAGCCCGTCCGGCACGTGGTGTGATCGGCTGGCACATTGCCGTGACAGCCATGGGTGCATGCGGTGATGATAGGGACGTGTCGACGTCCCGAACCGTTGTCCTCGTGGTCTACGACGGGATCCAGCTGATCGAATTGGCCGGTCCCATGGACATTTTCGGCGCCGCGAACGCCGTCTCCGGATCGCCGGTCTACCGGTTGGTGACGGCGGCGCCGCGGGCCGGCGCCATCGCGGTGGAGGGCGGTGTGACGATGAATGTCGGACATTCCCTGGCGGAGATCGCCGCGGGTGACGACGAGATCGACACGATGATCGTCATCGGGGGCAATGGCGCCTTCGCGCCGGCGGTATCGGCCGAGGTGGTGCGCGACCTTCCGGCCATTGCCCGGCGGTCGCGACGGGTCGCAGCGGTATGCGCCGGTTCGCTGCTGCTGGCTGCGGGCGGGCTGCTCGATGGTTATCACGCGACAACGCATTGGGGTGCGTGCGCCATGATGGCCGAGCGTTATCCTCGGGTGACCGTCGAGCCGGACCGCATCTATGTCAACGACGGAAACCGGTGGACCTCGGCGGGGGTCACCGCCAGTATCGATCTCGCGCTGGCCCTGGTCGAGGCAGATCACGGCACCGAGGTGGCGCAGCTGATCGCCCGGTGGTTCGTCGTCTTCGCCCGGCGGCCCGGCGGCCAAGCGCAATTCAGCGCCCAGCTGCGTGCACAACCGGCGCGCACCCCGGCGATCCGAGCCGTACAGCAGTGGTTGCCAGACCATTTGGACGAGGACCTGAGCGTGGCTGCACTGGCAGCACGGGCGGGGCTGAGCGAGCGCGCATTCGCCCGTGCTTTCCGCACCGAAACTGGAAGCACCCCAGCCGCTTTCGTGGAGAACCTGCGTGTGGAAGCGGCCCGCGGCCTCCTGGAGACCACCGATATGACCGTATCCGCCATCGCCAAAGCGGTCGGCTACAAACACGGTGAAACACTGCACCGGGTCTTCTCCCGGCAGTTGGCCACCACGCCGGATCGCTACCGACAGCATTTCTCGATCGCCCATTCGGCTACGGACACAAACCATTTCAGCTCCCAGGAAAGCCCGGCGGCAGCGGCTGGAAATCGGCCTTGAGCCTCGGTTCGGGTGCCAGGCCGCGCAGCACGGCGCTGGTCCAGGCGACCGCGGGCGGCCAGCCGGTGACGGCGTCGACGACGTGTTCGGGTATGGGAACGGTGTAGCAGCGATGCAGAGCCTGGACCCCGGACTTTGTGCACATGCACAGAAGCGGCGGTCCGGGGCACGGTGGTAGCGCCGAGTCGGCTCGTATCGACGCTACGATTTAGAGTGTGCTCGAAGTCGAACCGCAGCCGGTATCCGAGTCCATGCGTTCCGCACCCGAGGCGGGCGTGACCATCGCCGAAGCCGCTCGCCGCACCGGGGTCAGCGCCCACACCCTGCGCTACTACGAACGCGCGGGCCTGGTCATCACCTCCGTCGAACGCACCAATGGCGGGCGCAGACGCTATCGGCCGGTGGACCTGACCTGGATTACCGTGTGCACCCGGCTGCGGGCCACCGGCATGCCCATCAAAACCATCCGGCGCTATGCCCAACTGGTCTCCGCCGGGCACGGCAACGAACAGGAACGGCTTGCCCTCATGGTGGCCCACCGCGCCGATGTGGCTGCCAAAATCGCTGAGCTGCAGGACAATCTGGAACTCATCGACCACAAGATCGACGTCTACCGCGGCCGACTCGACGCCGGTGACGCCGACGAACTGTGGGCGCCGCACAGCTTCCGGTCCGGTCTGCGATGACCGCGCGCAGGCTGCCGCGCCCGCGCGAACTCGCGCCGTTGGTCAAGTTCGAACGACCGTTCGGCGGCAAGGCGCGCAAACTCGAACGCGCCCAGACGATTTGGGATCTGCGCGCGATGGCCCGTAAGCGCACCCCCAAGGTCGCCTTCGACTACACCGACGGTGCGGCCGATGCCGAAATCAGTCTGAACCGGGCCCGAGAGGCGTTCTCCGATATCGAGTTCCGCCCCGCGATCCTGCGCGATGTGGCGGCGACCGACACTACCGCGACCGTGCTCGGCAAGTCCGTCCAACTGCCGTTCGGCATCGCGCCCACCGGATTCACCAGGATGATGCATACTGCCGGGGAGTTGGCCGGAGCTCGCGCTGCCGAACGAGCGGGCATACCGTTCACGCTCTCGACCATGGGCACCACCGCCATCGAGGATGTCGCGGCGGCCACCGGGCCCAATGCGCGCAATTGGTTTCAGCTCTACATGATGACCGATCGTGACCGATCCCTAGCCCTCGTGGACCGCGCCGCGGCGGCCGGATTCGACACCCTTGTGGTCACCGTCGACGTCCCCGTCTCCGGTGCCCGGCTGCGCGATGCCCGCAATGGCATGACCGTACCGCCCTCGATCACCTTCGGCGGCGCCATCGACGCCGTGGGCAAGCCCGCCTGGTGGTGGGACTTCCTGACCACCGAACCGCTGGCCTTCGCCTCCCTCGACCGCTGGTCCGGTACGGTGGCCGAACTGCTCGATGCCATGTTCGACCCCACCGTCGGATTCGACGATCTGGCCTTGATCCGCGAGCACTGGCCCGGTCGGATGCTGGTGAAGGGTGTGCAAACCGTCGAGGATGCGCGACGTCTGGCCGCGCTCGGCACCGATGGCATCGTGCTGTCGAATCACGGTGGACGCCAACTGGATCGAGCACCGGTGCCACTGCATCTACTGCCCGCGGTCGTGCGCGAAGTCGGAGCGGATATCGAAATCCACCTGGACACCGGCATCATGCACGGCGCCGACATAGTCGCCGCGCTGGCTATCGGCGCGCGATTCACACTCATCGGCCGCGCCTACCTCTACGGCCTGATGGCGGGTGGCGAACCCGGTGTGGATCGCACCATCGACATCCTGCGCGCCCAGATCGTTCGTACGATGAAACTGCTCGGCGTTCGGAGCATCGACGAACTCGAACCGCGGCACGTGCAGCTACTCGGACGCTATCGACCGATCGGCTGAGCTTCTTTGGATTGCAATCGATTTCGCAGGGCGGCGGTCTAGAGTACCCATCGAAACCAAATGTGAAACGTTGTTGAATGTGCCGTTAACTAACGGTACATTGCTTCGCGACATGATATCCCGCACTGGAAGGCTGGGTCATGATCGCAGGTCGAGGACCAGTAGAACTCTCGACGTTCGCCGATGCGCTGCATGCCGAAGATGTCGGTTATCGCAGAGCGTTGCGCGCGCGCCAAGTACAGATGATCGCGATCGGTGGTGTTATCGGCACCGGTCTATTTCTCGGAGCAGGCGGGCGCCTGGCCGGTGCCGGTCCAGGATTGTTCCTGGTGTACGCGGTATGCGGGGTATTCGTATTCTTCATCTTGCGCGCGCTCGGCGAACTGGTGCTGCATCGGCCCTCCTCCGGATCGTTCGTCTCCTACGCCCGCGAGTTCTACGGGGAGAAGCTGGCATTCGCCGTCGGGTGGACCTACTTCTTCCACTGGTGCATGACCGGGATCGTCGATATCACCGCCATCGCCGCCTATGTCCGCTACTGGGGCGCGTTCGCAGTCGTCCCGCAGTGGGTGATCGCGCTCATCGCCCTGGTCGTGGTCGTCTGTACCAACCTGATCTCGGTGCGCTGGTTCGGTGAACTCGAGTTCTGGGTCGCATTGATCAAAGTCGTTGCGCTGGTCGGCTTTCTGATCGTCGGCACGATTTTCCTCGCTGGTCGCTTTACGATTCGAGGCGCGCCGACCGGTGTCGGTGTGATCGCGCACCACGGTGGACTGTTCCCGACCGGTCTGCTACCGCTGGTAACCGTCCTGACCGGCGTCGTATTCGCCTATGCCGCAGTCGAACTGGTCGGTATCGCGGCCGGTGAGGCGGAGCATCCGGAGGCGATCATGCCGCGGTCGATCAACTCCGTCATCTCGCGCATCGCGGTGTTCTACGTCGGCTCGCTGATACTGCTCGGACTGCTATTGCCCTACACAGTCTTCCGTGCCGGTGAGAGTCCGTTCGTCACGTTCTTCGCGAGAATCGGTGTGCCAGCGGCCGGTTCGATCATGAACCTGATCGTGATCACCGCGGCCTTCTCCAGCCTCAACGCCGGGCTGTACTCGACCGGCCGGATTCTGCGCTCGATGTCGATGAACGGCAGCGCACCCGCCGCGGCCGCGCGAATGTCACCGACGGGTGTGCCATATGTCGGCATCCTGGCCACCGGTGCCATCGCATTGGTCGGTGTCGGTCTCGATGCGGTGGTGCCGGAGAAGGCATTCGAGATCGTCTTGAACGTATCGGCGCTGGGCACCATTGCGTCGTGGACCACGGTGCTGCTCTGTCATCTGCGCCTGTGGCAGCAGTGGCGACTCGGACTGGCCTGGCGTCCGCACTCCCGGCTGCCCGGCACGCCCTATACGACGGTGGCGACGCTGCTGTTCCTGGCAACTGTGGTCGTCCTGATGGCCTGCAGCGGCGATATGGTTCAACGCGCCGCGGTGATCGCCATGCTGGTCGGACTGGCGCCGGCCCTGGTCTGCGGTTGGTTCCTGGCCCGCCGAAAAGTATTGCGAATCGCGAAGATTCGCCAATTTCACACCGCCCAGTTCCCGGTGATGGCCGAACGTCCGCACCCGGGCCTGCCCACCGAACCGATCGTGATCGTCGAGCAGCCGACGACCCGGTATCCGGACGCGGGAAATTCGTCGAACTGATCAATGATCTGCTCAGCCATAAGGCCGTCACGCTGGCCGCGACCATTCAACCCCTCGGGACCGGGCGCCGTGTCGCGCGATCGACGGCCGAGGTGCCGCGTACCCTGCGCGAGCTCCACGAGGTTCGCCGCTGCCAGGACCAGCTCCGAGCCGGATTCCCCGAACTCGCCCACCGCGCCGAACAACCGACCCGTATCCGCCGAATGGCCTTGCCCCCGACACTAATTCAGTGCCTGGCCGACGGGATCCAGCGCCCTGGCCCAGCCGGGCCGCTGTGGGCTGTTCTGTGCCGGTGGCGTCGGTGTGTTGGTCGATGTTCGCTTGGCTCCGCTCAATGCTTGGTCGGTGATGGTCGCGTCGGAGATGTGGCCACGGGCCACGCGGAGCAACTGCTGGTCCGTTGGATTAGCCAGTACGTCATTGACGCTGTTCAGGACAAGGTCCGCTTGCCTACTTCCGATCGCTCCCATCATGCGCCGGGCGGCGAGGTGGTCATTCTCGAAAACCGTGCCGAGCAACGGGCCCGTGGGCGCAACGCCACTGGCGACCCGTTGGAGATCGAGGATCGCTTCCGACGTCGGCGCGGCCAGGTAGGCACTGACGAATTGCTCCTCCGGCCCGTTCGCGACGCCGCCGTCGAGAGTGACGCCAGCGGGGACCGAACGCCGGTACCGGAATGCGGCCGCTTGCAAGTTAGCGAGATCTGCCGCGACCTCTCCGGGGTCACTATTGCCCGCGATGAGGCGAAGCGACGAGTCCTGGACGCGCTGGACCCCGGCGACCACGTGGCCGAGATGGGTGTTGGCGAGCGTCCAATCCTTGGTGTTGCCATCGACGATCTCCCACGACCGAATGGCGTTGTACCTTATTCGCTCGTCGCTGAATCCGACAACGTCCATCGCGACCCACGCATCAGTTGACTTTCCGCCGACATCCGCGACAGCTTGCATCGCTGCGGCCGCGCCGCGGACGGTGTTGATGCCGCCATTCGCCTCAGCGGCCTCCCGCGCGGCCATCTCGAACAACGGCCGGTGCAAATATGACTGGGCGTAGTAGCCCCTGGGGCCGCCGACCCCCCGCGAGCTCCAGAATCCCCACTGAGCCAACTGCGACTGTCGCTCCATTCTGGAGAAGGGCCGCAACGGTGATCGGGTTCTGCCCCAGAGCCATTCGGTCGCCGGTGAATTGCTGATGGTACTGACCGCGCCGAGTGCCGTCAGCATCGGCATTTTTGACATGGAGTGCCCTGCACCCATGGTGCCCATACCCAGTGCGGTCCCGCCACCGCTGCCCGACGCTCGCCCACCGCCGCTGCCCTGGATGGCAAGGGCGAACCTGTTCGCGACCCATTCGTTGCCCTTGTCCAGGCTTTTGCTGAGCTTCTTGAGCTGGAGGATCGCGATGATCATCACGATTGCTCCGATAACGAACACCACCATGACCTGGTCCCCGGCCAGCCGGAACAGATCTCCCAGGATCAAGACGTACACGCCCAGAAATATGGTGAACGCCGTCATCCGCGCGGCCGCGATCACGCCGTCGACCATATTGCGCACCAGGAAAGTCTGCGTCGGCCCATATACAAAGCCGCCCGCGGCGAAGCCGAAGATCGACATCAAGCCGTGGTAGATAGTGTCGAGCGCCGCCCTGATGACCTTGATCGCGAGCACGGCCCCGAAGGCGAGTAATACCGTTCCGGCCAGCAGCAATAGCAGTCCGGTCGCGATCTGCTCGAAGTTCGGATTGTCGACCGACTCCTTTGCCACGCGGTCCCCGCAACTGCTGATGCTGTTCTTCACGCGGTCTTCGTTACCTGCCGACATACCCGCCGACCATGCCGACTTGCACGCTGGCTGCTCGTCGACCACATGCCCGTAGTTCCACACCTGGAGCGGGCGTCGCGCAAAGTTATCGGCCAGGGTGGCTTGCATGGTCGCCACCGAATGGGACGGGTCGGCATTGCCATTGCCGTTGAGCCCCGCCGCGACCGAGATGCCGAGATCGCGCCCCTCCGCGAGCAAGCCATCCGAGGACAACACATCCGCCAACGGCTCGGCCAGGAATATCGGACCCAAAATCGCGACTCCCACCATCGTCACCACCTGCATGGTCGCCTTGGCGTAGAAGCCACGGGTGACAAACCAGGCCACGAAGAACGCGCCGATCGTCGCGGCGGTCACCAACATGATCGGTGTCGCGATCTGCCCGGTCAGGCTGTGCGCCACGCCCTGCAACGGCTTCGAGACGATATTCAGCCACTGGAAGCTCAAGGCGTACCCGATGAGCCAGATCGCCGTTGTCACAAGGATTTTCCAGCCCGCGAACTCCAGGCCGAGCACGAGTGAGACGGCGGTGTTTCCCGGGTGCAGCACACTGCCGTGGTCGGTGGCGAACATATAGCTCGAAAGTTCGACCCCCGACGAATCCTTGACGTGTGTCCAGCCGAGCGCGCTGCCCACCGACGATCCGGTGGTCCTGGTACCCGTTTCAGCGCTGGCCACCGCACCCAGCAGGATGGGGCAGACGAACAGCAAGAACAGACCCAGCAGGATCCGGGTTGCCCAGCGCCGGGGACGTGATGCGCGTAGCCGGTCCCGAAATCGCCGCAGCATCGCGGGCATTTGCCGCAGGACCTGATCGCAGGGTCCCGTTTTCCAGTTATACACCGCCACAACCTGATTCGTATGCCGTAGTGCCGCAGATAGACGGCGCTACGGTGAGACGAGTATCGGAGCTGGTAGATCCTCGGGGCTGCTCAACAGTCCCCGGCAACGACTTTCGACGTTAACGGCGCAGCGTGAACGACCACCGTCCGGTCTGTGAACAACGCGCCGCGAAATAGCAAGAACGCGTTGATAATTCGTCTCAACCGCGACTTCGGGAGTTCACTTTGCGTTCGCGACGATCTGACAGGTGACCCCGACCTCGGGATGTGGCGGGTGAGTCACGTCCGCCGCCACCGGCATCGGCAAACGGGCGGACCCGTGCCGAACGTGCGCCGTCCAGTGCTCGATGTGAACGTGCCCTGCTGGCTCAGCTATCGGATGTCCTGCTGCTCGATGAACCGGCTATCAGTCTCGATCCATCTGCACAGCAAGAGATTTCGCGTGTCAGCGTGATCTTGCAGCGCGGTGCGACGGTGGTGCGGGCGACGCATGACGTGAACGAAGCCATGAACGCCGATCACTTGACGTGGACGAAGCCATGAACGCCGATCACTGCCCAGTCCTGCGTGACGTCCATATGATCGCCCATCGACCCTCGCGCCGTTCTGTGTGAAACCGTGCGTCCGCGAGTCGGGAGCTCGGCCGCAACTACGCGGACTTCCCAGTCTCGGGAGTTTTGCGACCTGAGCGAAAATTAGGTGGGCCACTGTCCGTCTTCGGTTCGGTGGCGTCGAAACGTGGTTACAGGTCAGCACACCCGCCAGCACCTGACCGCGCTAGGACGAGCAGGAGAGCGCGGTGAGCCAGCGATCGCGGATCGACCTCAGCGAACTCCGCGCGATGGTCGCAAGCCTGGAACACCTCATCACCCAAGCCACTCGCGCCGTCACCGACCTGAAAACCGCCATCGCAGCCGCAGAAGCCGATTCCGCCACCACCACGACGTGTGTTCCCGCCGATCCGGTCACGGCCGCATCCGATATCCGCGTCTCCGCGCAAGTCGCGCAAGTCGCGCAAGTCGCGCAAGTCGCGCAAGTCGCGCAAGTCGCACCACCCGCGGAAGTCGCACCACCCGCGGAAGTCGCACCACCCGCGGAAGTCGCACCACCCGCGGAAGTCGCGCAACCCGCGGAAGTCGCGCAACCCGCGGAAGTCGCGCAATCCGCGGAAGTCGCGCAACCCGCGGAAGTCGCGCAATCCGCGGAAGTCGCGCAATCCGCGCAATCCGCGCAACCTCAGCCCTCTGTCTCCGCCCGCAAGCCGCAGCCAACCCCATGGTCTCGTCGAAAAGCAGAGACACCCTGGACACAACGCACCGTGCGCCTACGCCCACAACCTTCCGCCGCATCCATCCGAGTGCCCACACCCGTTGCGGCCGAAGCGAACCCACTCGTGGCAGCACGCTCGTCAGTGATCCGCCAGCCCCCACCGCGCCCCACCGTGACCCGCATGGGGGGCGAAGCCAGCAGCCCAGCGGCGGCTTCGGTGGAAGATGCCAGCGGATCAGCAGCGGCTCGCCCACTGGTCGATGCGGCGGGATCCGCAGCAACTCGCCCGCCGGGCGCGGGATCGGCAGCGGTTCTTCCGCCGGGCGCGGGATCGGCAGCGGTTCTTCCGCCGGGCGCGGGATCGGCAGCGGTTCTTCCGCCGGGCGCGGGATCGGCAGCGGTTCTTCCGCC
>NZ_JBSGEQ010000009.1:0-37840 GCF_053602975.1 Nocardia sp. NPDC004278 | reverse complement strand
CGGGCGCGGGATCGGCAGCGGCTCCTCCGCAGAACTCTGGACGAGCAGCAGTTCCTCCGCTCGCCGATATTCAGGGCCCCTTGGCGAGTCGTCCGATGGACGATGTTGCGGAACCAGGGTTGGTACATCCACAGATCGACGTATCGGGCCCGAAGTCGTTCGGTTCGAACCCCGACCCCGCACCGCGCCAGCCGCTGCGATCACAGTCCCCGAACCCCGCTGCCGAGCCTACGGCGGTCCCCGCGCGTAGTGACACAGCGGAACCCGCGGCAACCCGCCCGTTGGGCGATGTCGTGGGTCCGGCATTGGTTCGCCCGGTAGGCGATGTGGCGGAATCAGCAGTGGCTCATCCGCCGGTCTCGCACCCAGCAGCGGCTCGTCGGCTGCACGATATCGCGGGACCACGGTCGGTTCTCCCACAGGTCGACTTGCCGGTCCCCGAGTCGTTCGGTCCGGACCCCCGACAGGTGCTGCGGCCAGATTCCCGCACCCCCGCTGCCGAGCCCACTACGGTCGGCGCAGGTAGCGAAGCTCCCGAACCAGCTGTGCCGCTCGGCAATACCCCGGGACCGGCAGCAACTCGCCCGCCGGACAATGTCACCGGACCGGAATCGGTTCGTCCACAGGCTGATGTACCGGAACCCGAGGCGATCCCGCCGACCCCCGACAGCAAACCGCGAGAACCCTTCCGACCGCAGTCCCACACTCCCGCTGCGGATCCCAACGTCGTCCGCACGAGTGTCGACGTCACTGAGCCAGCAACGGCTCGCCCGCTCAACGATGTCACGGAATCAGAGGCGGGCCTTTCGACGGGCGATCTCACGGAATCAGAGGCGGGCCTTTCGACGGGCGATCTCACGGAATCAGAGGCGGGCCTTTCGACGGGCGATGTCACGGAATCAGAGGCGGGCCTTTCGACGGGCGATGTCACGGAATCAGAGGCGGGCCTTTCGACGGGCGATGTCACGGAATCCGCAGCGATGCGTCCGCCGGGCGATGTGACGGGGCCAGGTTCGGTTCGTTCACAGGTCGATGCACGAGGATCTGCCGCTGTCCGCCGGGACCCCGAGAGTGCACGGCGAGAGGTGGTCCAGTCCCAATGCCCGCCCCCCGCTATGGAACCCACTGTGGGTGGCATGGGTGGCGACGCTACTGGACCAGCGGCGATTCGTCCGCTGCACGATGTCGCGGGACCAAGGGGAGCCCGTCGGCAGGCGGGCTCCGAGTCGTTAGGTCCAGACCTCGACAGCGCACGGCTAGCGGCCCAGCGCTCGCAGTCTCTGCCCTCGGTTCCAGAACCCACTGCGATCGACACGGGTGGCGACGCTACTGGACCGGCTGAGGTTCGTCCGCCGGGTGATGTTGCAGAACCAGAGTCGGTTCGTCCGCAGGTCGATGGACCGGGACCAAACGCGGTCGATCCGGACCCTGACAGCACGCGGCAAGGCGCGCAATCCCTCACCCCCACACCAGAACCCAGTCCGGGTGGCAATGCCGCCGGACCGGCAGCGGTTCGTCCGGTAGGCGATGCAGCGGCACCAGACGTGGCTCGCCCGCTGGTTGATGTACCGACTCCAACGGCGGTCCGGCGGGCTGCTGACGGTGCAGAGCAGGAGGCACCGCGATCGGAGTCCCTCACTCCCGCCGCGGAATCCACCGTGATCGGCGCAGGTGGTGCCGCTGCCGGGCCAGCCGAGGCTCCTCCACCGGGTGATGTCACAGAACCGGGATCGGTTCGTCCGCATGCCGATATACCAGGACCAGGGGTTGTCGGTTCGGGTCCCGGCAGCGCACGCCGAATGGCGCGGTCACTTGACCCGGAGTCCAATGCGGTCCGGACGGGCGGCGACACTACTGGACCGGCCGCTGGTCGTGCGCCGGGCGATGTCGCGGGACCGGGGTTGGATCGTTCGCTCGTTGCTGGACCGGGGCTTGCGGCAGGCGGGCTGGACCCTGACAGCGCAGGGCTAGAGGCGCTGCCGTCGTGGTCTCATGACGCCGCTGCCGAACCCACTGCGATCGCGAGTGGCGACGTTGCTGGACCGGGCGTGGTTCGTCCGATGGGCGATATCGGGGGACCAGGGGTGGTTCGTCCGCAGGTTCAAGCGTCGGGACCGGAGACGATCGGTCCGGACACGGACCGCACATCGCGAGAGGCGCTGCCGCCGCAGTTCTTCGAACCCGCAGCGGAAGCCAGTGTGATCGGGACAGGGGGCGACATTGCCGGACCGGTAGGTCCGGATCCCGATAGCGCGCGGCTGGCGGCGTATCGGTCGCAGTCCTTCGACTCGGCCGCGGGTGTGCCGCATCCGCAGCTAGACAGTCGGGAGTCTGCGGGGTGGAGGCAGGAGTCGGCGGCCGAGGTGGCGGTGCGTCCGCGGAATTATGCCGTGACCGAGCCTCCGGCGCACCAGATTGCGGTGGAGATGGCGGCTCGGCATGAGTTGGAGATCACTGGATTCCATGCGGCGCGGGTCGATATCTACGCGGTGCGGGAGATCGCGGCGGCCATCGATGACATGCTCGGAAAGTATCCGATTGCATTGCGGGGCATTGCGATCACCGATCCGGACGATGGCGTGGGTGCGGTGCGCGGGGGCTCGTCGGAGACGCCGCGGTCGGAGTCCCGGGCGATCTGGATGGTTCTGCATGGACCCACCTTGGCGACGCTGGTTCCGCCGTCCGGCAATGCGCCGCCGCGAAGGTGGCTGCGCAGACGGCGCACTGCCGACCGGCCGGTGTACGCGGCGGTTGTTCGCGAATTCGGTTGTGCCCTCGAAGTCGCGGGTGACTTTCGTGCGCGTCAGGAAGCGCAGCGCAGGTTGGTCACCGAATCCCTACGTGGCGGTGCCGATCTCGCTTACAGCCCATTGGATCCGGGACCGGCATTGGTCGATGCGTTCACCGAGGTCGCACTCTACGGCGATCGTGCGGGGAAGTTGGCGAAGGCATTGCACGACATGCTGGTGAAGATGGCGGGAGCCGAGACCACCGATCTTTCGGCATAACCGTGTCGATGCCCTGCCCTACCGCCGCGTGAGATCCTGGTGCGGCGGATTCGGGTGGAAATCGGTGAGCCCTCGGCCGAACGCGATCGAGTGGTCGATGCGGTCGCCGAGATCCTGCCGGACCCCGAATCCATGTGACAGGTGCACAGTTCCGGGAGCCAACCGCATGTACGACCCCGATGAGGACATCAATCGGTTTCTCGCCCAGCAGGTGGGCTGGTCGTGGTTCGACGACCACCTGCTGTACACGTGCGGGGTAGTGCAGCTGCTGAGAACCGGACGGTTGCAGGAGTTGCCGCCGCGGCCGACCCGAATCAGGTTGGAACGAGGTGAGCTGCCGCTGGCCGAGGGACCCGCGGTGTGGTGGGAATGGCGCGCCATCGGCGACGGCAGCTGGGATCGCAACCGGATCGCCGCCACCGGGTCACTGGGCTTCATGGCCGCGGCACATCTCGGCAACGCCGCGCTCAATCATGCGCGACGACGCCGAGCCGAGCAGGCCATGCAACCGCGGTGGGTCGCGGATCCGCCCGCCACAGTGGTCATTTCCGATCAGCGGATGTATTTCATCAACCCGCAGCAGTCCTGGTCGATGTACTGGTCGGGCTTGGATCAGGTGGATCTGCTCGGACCTGACCGCGTCGGCTTCAAGTATGTCCTCGATGACGGCACCCCGGCCACGGTGCAGGTGCAATGCCCGTGGGCCGCACTCGTATTCACCATTGCGGCACATGGACACTTCCCGCACCACCCGACATTGCTGTCCGGCGCCTGGCTGCCCGAGGGCTTCGAGGAGAAATGTCACCTCGCGGGCAAAACATGCCCGAAGGTGCGCCATCCACCGCGATAGCGACCGGCCGGTCGTGCGAGAGGCCCCGGCTCCGCGCCGGGGCCCCGAGGGCTCCTCGTACTAGGCGCGAAGTGGTGTGAGGTCACCACCGATGTGGGCATCGGATAGGAAATCGGGGAGGGTGACCGACAGCCTCGAGCTGACTTCTCCCAATCCGGACAGCAACGCCTGCACCGGCTGGTTGCCGGTAGCTCTGATCATCATCGGTCCGGGCTGCAACCCCTCGATACGTAGTCGGCATACGTAGCTGGAATCGGTCGATGAAAATGGCTGTGGCGCACCGACGGTAACCAGCACCGATCGGCCGCGTCGCTGAATCTTCCTGGTAACCAGCACTTTCCCAACCCCAGTGGTCATAGCGAAATCGTATGGCCTGTGTTGGGTTTCGCCTTCTGCGCATCGGCGTGTTCGAGATCTCGGCGTGTCCCGGCCGCGCTACCTCGCCGCTACCCGGCCGGTGGCAGGTCTGCGCCCAACGCCCATGTGGTTTTGCGGGGAGATTGCCCGTGCACTGCGGACGATCAAGCGGAAGGAGCTTACCGACTCCCTTCCGTTACCAACATATAGCGCACCCCGGGGCTTGCGGCAAGACCCGGGTCATGCCGCAGAATCGCTGGCCGAGTCCAGAACCGGCGGAAATGGGAGTACCGAATGCGTGTGTTGTTGTCGACGTATGGGTCGCGCGGGGACGTCGAACCGATGGTGGCACTCGCGATGCGGTTGCGGGCACTCGGTGCGCAGGTGCGGGTGTGCGCGCCGCCGGACTTCGCGGAGCGGTTGGCCGAGGTCGGTGTGCCCATGGTGCCGAGCGGCCCGTCGATGCGCGAGGTAGCGAGCGGGCCGAAGAAATGGGAACCCGCGGACCTGCCGCAGCGGGCGGCCGAGTTGGTCGCCGCGCAGTTCGATGCGCTCGCCGCGGCGGCCGAGGGATGTGCTGCGGTGGTGGCGACCGGGCTGTTCCCGGCCGTGGCCGCCGCGCGGGCCGTGGCGGAGAAACTGGACATCCACTTTGTGTATGTGAGCTTCTTCGCGACCATGCTGCCCTCGCCGCACCACCCACCGCACCAGTGGCCGGGTCGGCCATTGCCGCCGGATGTCACCGACAACCGGGTGCTGTGGGACCTGAACGCCCAGCACATGAACGAGCTGTTCGGCCCGGTGGTCAACGCCCACCGGGACTCGATCGGCCTGCCACCGGTGGACAATGTCCGCGATCACGTCTGCACCGACCATCCGTGGCTGGCGACGGATCCGGCCCTCGGCCCGTGGCAGCAGACCTCGGACCTGGAGGTGGTGCAGACCGGTGCCTGGATCGTGCCGGATGAGCGCCCGCTCCCGGCCGAATTGGTGGCCTTCCTGGATGCGGGCACACCACCGGTCTACGTGGGCTTCGGCAGCATGCCCATGCAAGCCGCGAATGACATCGCCCGGGTGGTCATCGAGGCGGTCCGCGCACAGGGCCGCCGGGTACTCATCTCCCGCGGCTGGGCCGACCTGGCCCGGATCGACGATCAGGACGACTGCTTCGTCGTCGGCGAGGTCAACCAGCAGGCGCTGTTCGGCCGGGTGGCCGCCGTCGTGCACCACGGCGGTGCGGGCACCACGACAACGGCCACCCGCGCGGGCGCGCCTCAGGTGGTGGTGCCTCAGCTGGTGGACCAGCCGTACTGGGCGCGTCGGGTGGCCGACCTCGGCATCGGTGTGGCACACGACGGTCCGACGCCGACCACCGAGTCCCTGTCGGCCGCGCTCGCGACGGCCCTCACCACCGAGACCCGCGCACGAGCGGCCACCGTGGCCAGCACGATCCGCACCGACGGCGCGACGGTGGCCGCGCAGCTGCTGGTCGACGCGGCCGCCCGAGAAAGGCCGCCCGTGTCCGCATGAATCACACGCCATTGTCGAGCCAGGGAAAGGGAGGGCACGTGCCAACTCAGGGATACCAAGACGAATTGCGGTCCGAGCGCAGCTATGTGGCCGAGCTCTACACGCGGCTCGATGCCGAGCGCGCGCGGGCGAAGGGCCGGTACCGCGCGGCGTTGCGCGGAAACGGCGGGGCGCTCGTCGAACGCGATGCCGAGGTGCGCGCGCTGGCCAAGGAGGTGAAGCGGCTGGACGTGGCCGACAACGGGTTGTGTTTCGGCCGGTTGGACAGCGTGTCGGGCGAACACTCCTACATCGGCCGGATCGGGCTCTACGACGAGGAGAACGAGTACGAACCGCTGCTGCTCGATTGGCGGGCGCCAGCGTCGCGCGCGTTCTACATCGCCACCGCCGCGAGCCCGGAGAACATGCGTCGACGCCGCCAGTTCCACACCCGCGGGCGGCGCCTGGTCGATTTCACCGACGAGGTGCTCGGCCGCCCCGGTGGTGCCGAGCGCGGGGACGCGGCCCTGCTCGCGGCGGTCAACGCACCGCGCGGTGCGGGGATGCGCGACATCGTGGCGACGATCCAGGCCGAACAGGACCGGATCATCCGGCTCGATCACCCGGGGGTGCTGGTCATCGAGGGTGGTCCGGGCACCGGGAAGACCGTGGTTGCGCTGCACCGCGTCGCGTACCTGCTCTACACCCAGCGCGAGCGGATGGAACGCCACGGTGTGCTCGTGGTCGGGCCCAATCCGGCGTTCCTGAACCACATCGGCCGCGTGCTGCCGTCGCTGGGCGAGTCCAATGTGGTGTTCATGACCACCGGCGACCTCGTGCCCGGTCTGCGTGTCACCGCCGAGGACACCGCGGAGGCCGCGCGGCTCAAGGGCTCGCTGAAGATCCTGGATGTGCTCGCGGCGGCGATCGCCGATCGGCAGCGCCTGCCGGAACATCCGCTGCCGATCGAAATGGCGGATGTCACGATGCGTATCGACGCCGAGACCGCGCAGTGGGCCAGGGAGGAGGCGCGTGCCAGCGGGCTGCCGCACAATGCGGCCCGCACGGTGTTCCGCGAGATCATCACCTACGTGCTCACCGAACGGGCGATAGCCCGGATCGGCAAGGGCTGGCTGACCCGCTCGGACCGCGAGGCATGGGAACAACTGCGGGCGGACCTGCTCACAGAGCTCGCCGACAGCGCGATGTTCACCGCCGCGCTCGACGCACTCTGGCCGATACTGACGCCGGAAACCCTATTGGCACAGCTATTTTCGTCGCCCGAGCGGTTGCGAGCGGCGGGCGCCGACGGGGCGCTGTTGCGTGCCGATGGCGCCGCCTGGACGGTATCGGACGTGCCGCTGCTCGATGAACTGTTCGACCTGCTCGGCCCCGACAAACCGGCCGACCGGACCGCCGAGCGGGAACAGCAGGCCCAGGCCGAGTACGCAGCCGGGGTGCTGGATCTCATGATCAGCCGCGAGGACCACATGGACGATGAGGACCATCTGTTCGCCCAGGACCTGCTCTACGCCGAGGATCTGGCCGATCGCTTCCTCGAACGCGACACCCGTGAACTCGTCGAACGCGCTGCTACAGACCGGGATTGGACCTACCGGCACGTGGTGGTCGACGAGGCCCAGGAACTATCCGAAATGGACTGGCGGGTGCTGATGCGGCGCTGCCCGAACCGATCCTGCACAGCGGTTGGGGATCTCGCCCAGCGCCGGTCGGTGGCTGGCGCGACTTCGTGGGACACCATGCTCGAGCCGTACGTACCCGGACGCTGGGTCTACCGGTCGCTGTCGGTGAATTACCGCACTCCGGCGGAGATCATGACCGTCGCCGCCGCGCTGCTCGCCGAGTTCGCACCCGGGGTCCAGCCACCGGAATCGGTCCGCGCCTGCGGCGTCCAGCCCTGGTCCAGGCAGGTCACCGAGAACGAACTGTCCACTGCCATAGCGGAATTCGTACGGGACGAAGCCGGTCACGAAGGCACCAGCGTCGTGATCGGACCACCCGGTGTGCCCGGCACGGTAACGGCATCGGAGACCAAGGGCCTCGAGTTCGATGCCGTCCTCGTCGTCGAACCGGAACGAATCCTCGCCGACGGCCCACGCGGCGCGGCCGAACTCTACGTCGCCCTCACCCGCGCCACCCAACGCCTCGGCGTCCTCCATCGAGGCCCGCTACCGCAGGCCTTGACCGGACTCGCCGAATACCGAACACCCAGTCAGGCCGTAACCCAGCGGTCGACGTAGCGATTCGCGCACGGCTGCCCCGCTGAACTGGAGAGATAGAGGACCGCCAGCATGGCGCTCGGCGGCCCTTTTCTCCGGTGTTCGTGTTGACGAGTGCGGGAGCCGTGTTCGTTGCGTTGCGGGCGGCATCGGGTGTGCGTGTCGGTGCGGGGGAGCGATCGATAACGAGTACAGTCCCGATCCGCATGGGTTTTGCAAGCCGTCTCGTCACCACTATGGATCGTCGTGTACCAGAGGCTGTGCAGGAGGGCTCACGCAATGTCTCAGCGGGTTTTGCTGCTCAGCAGCGCCGAGAACGGGCTTACCCGGCGCGCGGCCGCCGCGCTGCGCAGGGCGGGACGGGTGGTGCGAACCGAAGTTGTCGCCGGTACCGGTGAGATGGATGCCGCGGTCGCTCGCGCGGATTTCGATCTCATCATCTGCCCATATCTGAAATCTGCCGTCCCCGAGCACATCACCAGTCGCTGGACAACTCTGACCATCCATCCCGGTCCGGTCGGCGACCGTGGTCCGCACTCACTGGATTGGGCGATAACGAATGCCGAACCGAGGTGGGGTGTTACGGCGCTCACCGCCGTTGCTGAGCTGGACGCGGGCCCGGTCTGGGCATTTCGCACGTTCCCACTGCCCGGCGGCCATACCAAGAGCGCCCTGTATAACACTGTCGTCGCCGATGCTGCGGTGGAATGCATTCTCGAAGCCGCCGATAAGGCATCCGATCCCCGATATGTGCCGGTCGATCAAGCGGACGCGCCGCGAGAAATTCGCGACGCACGCCCCAGACCGGCAATGCGGCAATCCGACCGGGCCATCGACTGGGCCGATGACGCCCATACGATCGCGCGCCGGATCAACGCCGCGGACGGCTCCCCGGGCGTTCTCACCACGCTGCACACCCATCCCGTTCGCGTGTACGACGCCCATCCCGGGAAACGCCTCGGCCACATCGGCGAGCCAGGAACTATCGTCGGTCGCGCGCACCACCGCATCGAAATAGCTTGCGGCACGGACACACTCTGGATCGGCCACCTCCGTGCGAAAACCGCTTCGGACGGCTGCAAAGGCCCCGCGACCAATGTGCTGCAGCGGATGGGCTACCCGATCCTGACCGTTCCGCGAAACATCGCGGCCACCGTCGGTGACATCCAATACCACCGCGAAGGTGGCAGCCCGATTGCGACCATCACCATCGATGCCTACAACGGCGCATTCGACACCGTTTTCTGCCTGCGTCTCGCCGACGCGATCCGGCACGCGGGACGGGAAGGCACCGACGTGCTCATACTGCGCGGGACCGACAACCCGCACTGGTGCAACGGGATCCATCTGGGAGCCATCGAACATGCGGTCGAACCGGCCCGCGAGGGCTGGGCGAATATCACCGCGATCAATGCCGTATGCCGTGCGTTGCTGGAGAGCACCTCGCAGGTCACCATTGCCGCACTCACCGGCTCGGCAGGTGCCGGTGGGGTGATGCTCGCCCTGGCCGCCGATATCGTCGTGGCCCGGCAGCGCGTCTTGCTGAATCCGCACTACGCGACGCTCGGGCTCACCGGTTCCGAGCTGCATACCTTTACCCTGCCCCATCGGGTCGGGCCTGATCGTGCCCGTGAGCTGCTCACCGATTGTCCGAGCCTCGATGCCGTCGAGGCGCACCGTTCGAATCTCATCGATCGTGTCGGTCCGGACCGCGAATTCGATTGCTGGCTCGACGACCTCGCCCGGGAGTACTGCCGTCCCGCCGTGCGGGCTGCCGCCATGCAGGCCAAATGGGCCAGGTTGAAAGCCGATCTGCCGCCCGGCCGAATCGAGGCGATCCTGACCGAGGAACTGGCGCAGATGTCGGCCGATCTCTTCGGCGACCGCTACGGATTCGCGGCCCGGCGCCATGCCTTCCTCCGCAAAATCCCGCAACCCGCTCCGGTCCGGGTGCCGCGTGAGGTCTGACGCCCGGGATCGGCATTGGATGCTGCCGGGTTGCCCAAGGGCCGACAATATCGTCCTGGTCTACTGCAGTTTCGTCGATTTCCACCGCAATATCGATTTGCTTCGGAGTAGCCTCGGAATAGTTCTTCTCGACGAGAGATGAGCCGCGATGCATGAGATGGCGATAACCCAGAGTGTCATCGATGTGGTGAGTGAGCATGCGGCGGGCCGAATGGTGCACAGTGTCACCGTCGAGGTCGGTGCATTGTGC
This sequence comes from Nocardia sp. NPDC004278, assembly GCF_053602975.1. NCBI lineage: Bacteria > Bacillati > Actinomycetota > Actinomycetes > Mycobacteriales > Nocardiaceae > Nocardia > Nocardia sp. NPDC004278. The sequence continues at coordinate 27,658 of NZ_JBSGEQ010000009.1, read as the reverse complement.
GCCGTCGTGCCCGACGCGATGCAGTTTTGTTTCGAACTGGCAGCCGAGGGGACCCTCGCCGAGGGGGCACGTCTCGATATCCGCACCGTTCCGGGCAGTGCGCATTGCCGGGCCTGCGGTGCCGATTTCACGCTGCCGGATCTGATCTTGTTGTGCGCATGCGGCAGTTCCGATGTCGAGATCAAGTCCGGAATGGAACTACGAATACGATCCATGGAGGTGAGTGACGCATGTGCGCAACCTGCGGATGCGACGAACATTCGGCCGGCGTGATCACTATCCCGCATGAGCATCCGCATCAGCACCCGCACGGAGACGAACACGTGCACGAGCACGTGCACGACGTTGAACACGGCGGGGATCATGTACATCTCCCGGTCACCGACACGGTGACCCTCGAACAGAAGGTGCTCGCCAAGAACGACCAACTCGCACAGCAGAATCGAATACGCCTCCGGGAGCGCGACATCTTGGCGCTCAACATGACGAGCTCGCCAGGGGCTGGCAAGACCACGCTGCTGGTGCGCACGGTCACAGAGCTGCGCGAGCTGCCGATGGCGGTGATCGAGGGCGATCAGGAGACATTGCTGGATGCCGAGCGGATTGCCGCGGCCGGTTGCCGTGCCGTGCAGATCAACACCGGCGCCGGTTGTCATCTGGACGCGGAGATGGTGCGGCACGCGCTCGATGTCCTCGACCCGGCGCCGGGAACGGTGTTGTTCGTCGAGAATGTCGGAAATCTGGTCTGTCCGGCCTTGTTCGACCTCGGTGAGCACGGCAAAGTGGTGGTTATCTCGGTGACCGAGGGTTCCGATAAGCCGCTGAAGTATCCGCACATGTTCGCCGCCGCGAGCCTGGTGATCGTCAACAAGATCGACCTGCTGCCGTTCGTCGACTTCGATCTCGACGAGTGCCGAGAATATGCGCATCGAGTCAATCCGGAGATCGAATTCATAACGCTCTCGGCGGCCACGGGCGAAGGCGTTTCGCGATGGTACGAATGGCTTTCCGAACGCCGCCGGACCGTGTCAAGCCCTATTGAGGGCACTGTGCGTCAAGCCTAGACTGACGTGATCGGAATCACATTAGCGGTCGGTTCTTGGTCGAACCAAAGGACACGACCACGTGTAATTCGCTTCAGAAGGGTGGCTGACAATGCCGACTCAGGAAGCAGTCAAAGCCGAAGATACGTTGATCCATGTTCTCTGGATCAACGCCGGCCTAAGTTGTGACGGTGATTCAGTGGCGCTGACTGCCGCCACCCAACCCAGCGTCGAGGAGATCGCACTCGGAGCACTTCCGGGGCTGCCGAAAGTTGCCGTCCATTGGCCACTGATCGATTACGAATGCGGCCCGACCGGGGGCGCCGATGACTTCCTCGAGTGGTTCTTCAAGGCCGATCGCGGCGAAATCGAACCGTTCGTCCTGGTCGTCGAGGGGTCGATCCCGAATGAGCGACTCCACACCGAGGGCTACTGGTGCGGGTTCGGTAATAACCCCGATACGAACCAGCCGATGACGACCAGCGAATGGATCGACCGCCTGGCTCCGAAGGCCACCGCAGTCGTAGCCGCGGGGACCTGCGCCACCTACGGTGGCATCCACGCCATGGCCGGCAACCCGACCGGCGCGATGGGTGTGCCCGACTATCTCGGCTGGGAGTGGAAGAGCAAGGCCGGGATCCCGATCGTCTGTGTACCGGGCTGCCCGATTCAACCGGACAATTTGTCGGAGACGTTGACCTATCTGCTCTATATGGCGACCGGTCAGGCGCCGATGATCCCGCTGGACGAGTCGCTGCGGCCCAAGTGGTTGTTCGGCGCGACCGTCCACGAGGGTTGCGACCGCGCGGGCTATTACGAGCAGGGCGATTTCGCCACCGAATACGGATCGCCGAAGTGCATCGTGAAATTGGGTTGCTGGGGTCCGGTCGTGAAATGCAATGTGCCCAAGCGAGGTTGGCTGAACGGCGTGGGCGGCTGCCCGAATGTGGGCGGTATCTGCATCGGCTGCACAATGCCCGGATTCCCGGACAAGTTCATGCCGTTCATGGACGAACCGCCCGGCGGCAAATTGTCGTCCGCCGCTTCGGGGCTGTACGGCTCCGTCATACGCAGCTTGCGCCACATGACCGCTCGCACGGTCGACAAGGAGCCGGGCTGGCGGCACAAGGGCGACAAGCTGGTATCCGGCGCGACTCGGACCTGGTAGGAGGACCTTACGATGACCGAGATCATCCCGCAGCCCTCACATCGCAAGATCGATCCGAACGCCCTCGTCGAGATGGCGTGGGATCCGATCACCCGAATCGTGGGCAGTCTGGGCATCTACACCAAGATCGACTTCGAGAATCGCGAGGTGGTCGAGTGCCACAGCACGTCGTCGATCTTCCGCGGCTATTCGATCTTCATGCGCGGCAAGGACCCTCGCGACGCCCACTTCATCACCAGCCGAATCTGTGGCATCTGCGGTGACAATCACGCCACGTGTTCGTGCTACACGCAGAACATGGCCTACGGCGTCAAGCCGCCGAACCTCGGCGAGTGGATCGTCAACATGGGTGAGGCCGCCGAATATATGTTCGACCACAATATCTTCCAGGAGAACCTGGTCGGTGTGGATTTCTGCGAGAAGATGGTTTCCGAGACCAACCCTGGGGTGTTGACGAAGGCGGAGCGCACGGAGGCGCCGCACGCGCAGGACCACGGATATCGCACCATCGCCGACATCATGCGGGCGCTCAATCCGTTCACCGGTGAGTTCTATCGGGAGGCCCTGCAGGTCAGCCGCTATACCCGCGAGATGTTCTGCCTGATGGAGGGCAGACATGTGCATCCGTCCACGCTGTACCCCGGCGGTGTCGGTACGACGGCGACGATCCAGTTGATGACCGACTACATGTCCCGGCTGATGCGCTACGTCGAGTTCATGAAGAAGGTCGTGCCGATGCACGACGATCTGTTCGACTTCTTCTACGAGGCGCTACCCGGGTACGACCAGGTGGGGCTGCGCCGCACCATGCTCGGCTGCTGGGGCTCGTTCCAGGATCCGGAGTTCTGTAACTTCTCCTATAAGGATATGGAGCAGTGGGGCCGGAAAATGTTCGTGAGCCCGGGTGTAGTGATCGACGGAAAGCTGCTCACCACCTCCCTGATCGATATCAATCTGGGTCTGCGAATCCTGTTGGGCAGTTCGTATTACGAGGACTGGACCGATCAGGAGATGTTCGTCAAGAACGACCCGCTGGGCAATCCGGTGGACCGGCGTCATCCATGGAATCAGCACACCAACCCGAGGCCGCAGAAGCGCGATCTGGAGGACAAGTACAGCTGGGTGATGTCGCCGCGCTGGTTCGACGGCAAGGACCATCTGGCACTCGATACCGGTGGCGGACCGCTGGCCAGGCTGTGGACCACCGCGCTTGCCGGGTTGGTCGATATCGGCTACGTGAAATCCACCGGCCACAGTGTGCAGATCAACCTGCCGAAAACGGCGCTCAAGGGTCCGGTCGAATTGGAGTGGAAGATTCCGGCATTCGGCAGCAATACGATCGAACGCAACCGGGCGCGCACCTACTTCCAGGCCTATGCCGCGGCGTGCGCCGTGCATTTCGCGGAGCAGGCCCTCGCGGAGATCAGGGCGGGTCGCACCAAGACCTGGGAATCGTTCGAGGTTCCGGACGAGGGGATCGGCTGCGGGTTCACCGAGGCCGTGCGCGGTGTGCTGTCCCACCACATGGTGATCAGGGACGGCAAGATCGCCAATTACCACCCCTATCCGCCGACGCCGTGGAATGCCAGCCCGCGCGATAGTTTCGGCACGCCGGGCCCGTACGAGGATGCGGTGCAGGGTCAGCCGATCTTCGAAGAGAACGACCGGGAGAACTTCAAGGGCATCGACATCATGCGCACCGTGCGCAGTTTCGATCCGTGCCTGCCATGCGGCGTGCACATGTATCTGGGCAATGGAAAGACGCTGCAAAAGCTGCATTCCCCGACCCAGACATTCACGCCGGAGTAACCCGAGTCGAACCGGAGGCACGCACTGTGAACGACCGCTCCGAAGTCCGGGACGACCCGGCCGTCGACGAGGATCGCTGGCGCAGCGCTGGCGATCGGATCGACACGTTGCTCGACGCCACCTCGGCCGGCGGCGCCGCCGCCCGGGAACGCGCCGAGCAACTGGTCCGGGAGGTCGTCGACCTGTACGGCGCTGGGCTGCAACGGATCCTGCGGCTGCTCGACGACGATGCGATCGAACGACTGGCCGACGACGAGCTGATCGCGAGTCTGCTGCTCGTGCACGGACTCCATCCGCACGATGTCGTGACACGGGTGCAGGCCGCACTGGACAGTGTGCGGCCCTACCTGGGATCGCATGGCGGCGATGTCACCCTGCTCGGCGTCGCGGACGGCGTGGTCCAGCTGGAGCTCACCGGGAGCTGCCGCACCTGCCCATCCTCGTCGGTGACGCTCGAGCTGGCCGTCGAGGATGCGGTGCGAGCGGCGGCGCCGGAGATCGACTCCATCGAAGTGGTTGCGGCTCAGTCGGATTCGACCCACGGCGTGTTCCCGGCGGAATCGCTGATGACGCATATACATCCGCGCGGGCAGCAGGTCGGCAGCTGGATCGGCGTGCCCGAACTCGCCACGTTGGGTCCCGGTGAGGTCGGCGGGTTCACCATCGCCGGAGTGGCGGTGCTCGCCTGTCGAATCGGTGACGGGCTGTTCGTCTATCGCGATTGCTGTGCGGCCTGCGGGAATTCGCTGGCCGGGGCGGTCCTGCACCGGCGGATGGGGTTCGCATCGGATGAAGCCGTGCTGCGCTGCCCGGTATGCCGGTCACACTTCGATGTCGTGCACGCCGGTGCCCGAATCGACGGCGACGGTCATCTCGAGCCGCTTCCGGTATTGGTCCGCGATGGTGAGCCGTCGGTTGCGCTGCCGGCGGAGGTGGTCGGGTGAATCCATCGTTCCCGGTGCTGCGGCGTCTCGCGGCGGCGCGACCGGCGACCGCGCCGGTCGGGGAACGGTGCGAAATGTGCGCGGACCCGATCGCAGAGACTCACCAGCACGTGGTGAATATCGAAGGCAGACAGCTGATGTGCGTATGCCGCGCCTGCTATCTGCTGTTCACCGACAGCTCGGCGTCGCTGCACTACCGCGCGGTGCCCGATCGGTATCTGGTATTCCCGAATGTCACTGTCGGTCAAGGGGAATGGGACGCGCTGGAGATTCCGGTCGGCTTGGCATTCTTTTTCCGCAACTCCACACTCGGCCGCACCGTCGCGTTCTATCCCGGACCGGCCGGTGCCACCGAATCCGAACTGCCGCTCGACCTGTGGAGCGCCATCCTGGAACGGCATCCGGAGATCGATATTCTGGCCGACGATACCGAGGCACTGCTGATTCGGATGCCGGATCGCGGCGCCACGTCGGGCTGCCTATTGCTGCCCATCGATGCCTGCTACGAATTCGTCGGACGGGTGCGAATGCTGTGGCGCGGGTTCGATGGCGGACGTGATGTGCACCGGTATATCGACGAGTTCTTCTCGGCGATGTCGGCCCGCGCGCGAGTTGCCGGGGGACCGCGATGAGCCCGGCGTACTCGATCACCTTCGCCGTACTGGATATCCGGCCGGAGTTGTACGCGGCGGCGCCAGCGCTGTCCGCCAGGATCGGCATCGCGGCGCTGGCCGAGGAGCCGGTCCATGCCATCGCGCTGCGGGCGCAGGTGCGCATCGAACCGAATCGCCGCTCCTACACCGACGAGGAATCCGCGGGTCTGGTGGATCTGTTCGGTCCCCGCGAACGGTGGCACGAGACCCAGCGCTCATTTCTGTGGATGCACTGCGCCACCATGGTTCCCGGATTCAGCGGCGGCGCCGAGGTGGATCTGCCGCTGCCGGTTACCTACGACTTCGAGGTCGCCGGATCGAAGTATCTGCATGCGCTGCGGTCGGGCACGGTGCCGCTGATCTTTCTGTTCAGCGGCACCGTATTCATCAAGGGCGCCAATGGTTTCGCGATCCAGCAGGTGCCATGGGATCGCGACGACAGATTCAATATGCCGGTATCGGTATGGCATGACCTGATGGGCGCGTACTTCCCGAATTCGGGTTGGTTGCGACTGTCGCGGGAGACTCTCGACGACCTGTCGGCCTATAAATCCGGCCGTGGCCTGCTCGGCTACGACGATGCGGTCCGTGAACTGCTGGCCACCGACGCCGGGAGGCGCGATGAAGCTGGATGAGGCAGGCCGGTCCGCGCGTGCCCGAGCGCGCGCGGTGGCCGACTCGGTGCTCTACGAGGGGTATCTGCTCTACCCCTATCGGGCGAATGCCCGAAAGAACCAGTCCCGCTGGCAATTCGGCGTGCTCGGTCCGGTGGATGCGGCGGAATCGGGGTTGGGTGAGGAAGCGGGGCTGTCGGCACAGTGTCTTGTCGAGGCCGCCGACGGCGCCACGATCGGCGTCACCGTCCGGTTCCTGCAGTTGCAGCGGCGCACCGTCGAGGATGAACTCGGTGCGTCGGTGGCCGAGCTGCGGGTCGGTTCGCGGTCGTGGCTCAGCTGGGACGAGGCCGTCGAACAGGAACTCGATTTCGGGCCGTTTCCCCTGGCCGACCGCACTTTCCGGATCGCGGTCGAGGGCGGTACCGACCTCGAGGAGATCGACGACGGAGCCGGAAATATCGTCGGCCGACTGGTTCGCACCCGGTGTCCGCTCGTTGGGGAACTGACGGTGACAGTGCACCGTGCGGACGGGTACCAGGGACTGACAATCGCGGTTCGCAATCTGGGTTCGCCCGCCTCCGACAAGGACGACGCCATCGCCCGTTCGTTCATCGGCGCGCATGTCCTCGCCGAAATCGAAGGTGGCGACTTCGTATCGCTACTGGACCCGCCCGCGGAGGCGGCGCCCGCGATGCAGCGCTGCTCGCACCATCGGTGCTTCCCCGTGCTGGCCGGGCCGCCCGGCGATCGGAGCCTGCTGCTGATCTCACCGATCATCCTCTACGACCACCCACAGGTCGCCGAACAGAGTCCGGGTCCGCTATTCGACTCCACCGAGATCGACGAGATCCTTGCGCTGCGCGTGATGACCATGACCGATGACGAGAAGGAACAGGCCCGCGCCACCGATGCGCGGGCCGCGGAGATCATCGACCGCTGCGACAGCATGACTCCGGATCAGCTGCAAGAGCTGCACGGGGAGCTGCGCGACCTGCGACAGTCACGAGTGCTGCCCGCGATCCCCGACGGTGTCGACTGGTGGGATCCCTTGGCCGACAACGCCGTACGTCCCGAGTCCGATGCCGTCGTCGTGGCGGGCGTGCTGGTGCGCAAGGGCAGTCGGGTGGTGCTGCGTCCGTCTCGCCGCGCCGACGCTCACGACCTGTTCTACGACAGCATGGTCGCGCGAGTGACCTTGGTACACGAGGACGTGGACGGCGGCGTGCACATCGGGGTTGTCGTCGAAGACGATCCCGCGGCCGATCTGCACGAGTGGTACGGGCGCTACCTATATTTCGCTCCCGACGAGATCGAGCCGCTCGAGGGCTCATAGAGATGAAAGGAAGGGTCGATATGGAAACGGTAGGGGTGATCGCGACCGTTGTCGTCGCGGTGGTCGTGGCCGGATGCGCGGTCGTCGGGCTGCGGTCCATACCGGACCTCCGGCGGTATCTGCGGATTCGCCATATGTGAGGCCGGTATCGACTGTGCGGCCGGTATCGACCGAGGTGAATGCCGGTGACGCGCTGTCGTCGGCCGACGGACAGGGGTGATGGGCACGACACAAGTACTGGTCGCGGGCGTAGGCAATATCTTTCTCGGCGACGACGGATTCGGGCCCGCCGTGGTTCGACAGCTGTCGTCCGGCGGTGCGAACGGTGTGCATTTCGTCGATTACGGCATCCGAGGCATGCATCTGGCCTACGACCTGCTCAACGAATGGGACGCGTTGGTGCTCGTGGACGCGATCCCCGATCGGGGTGCGCCCGGCCGGATCGAGGTATTCCGCATCGAGCTGGCCGAGGGCGCGAGCACGCACTTCGACGGGCACGCGATGAATCCCGAAGCCGTCTTCGAGACGGTCCTGGCGCTCGGCGGCACCGTGCCGCCCACGATCGTGGTGGGCTGTCAGGTCGAATCCGTTGCCGAGGGGATCGGATTGACCGCCTCGGTCGAGGCGGCCGTACCCCATGCGATCACCGCGATCGACACCGTGGTGGCGGACCTGCTCGATCGACAGGAGGTGTGAGCTGTGTGCCTCGGGATCCCCGGCCGGGTAATCGAGATCGTCGACGGCTACCACGATCAGATCGCGCTCGTGGATGTGTCGGGTGCGCGCAGAAAGGTGAATGTCGGCATACTGCAGGACGATCCGGCGCGCCCCGGCGACTGGGTGATCATCCATATGGGCTTCGCGGTGGAGAAGACCGACGAAGCGGGGGCGGCCGCGGCGCTGGATGGGCTGCGACTGCTCGGGCACGGGGACCTGCCGTGAACCGACGTATTCGGTGGCGGGTGGAAGTCCGAGGTGTGGTCCAGGGCGTCGGGTTCCGGCCCTTCGTGTACACCACCGCCGCCGAATTGTCCTTGACCGGCCGGGTGTCCAACGACAGCCGCGGGGTGATCATCGAAATCGAGGGCGGACCGGCGGATCTGGACGAATTCGTGAGCCGAATTCGCCTCCGGCCGCCACCGCTCGCGGTCATCGAATCCGTCGAGCACACCGAGATCCCGGTGCGCGGCGGGACCGGTTTCCATATCGCCGACACCACCATTCGCGGCGGCAGCCGGACATTGGCCTCGCCCGATGTTGCGATCTGCGCGGACTGTGCGGCCGAGCTGCGCGATCCGGGCAATCGGCGGTACCGCCATCCGTTTGTCAACTGCACCAACTGCGGTCCGCGGTTCACCATCATCGCCAGCCTGCCCTACGACCGCGAGCGCACCTCCATGGCCGAGTTCGCGATGTGCGAGCGCTGCGCCAGCGAATACCGCGATCCAGGTGACCGGCGCTTCCACGCGCAGCCGATCGCCTGTCCGGATTGCGGTCCGACCCTGTCCTATACCGGTCCGGGTGCTGGTGATCCCCTGGCAGTGGCGCGTGATCTATTGCGCTCCGGCGGAATTCTCGCGGTCAAGGGTATCGGTGGCTACCATCTCGCGTGCGATGCGGCGAACGAGGCCGCCGTCGCCGAGTTGCGTCGCCGAAAGCGGCGCGGGGACAAGCCTTTTGCCGTCATGGTGTCCGATCTGCGGACCGCGCGGTCGATCGTGGAGGTGCACGAGACGGCCGCCGCGCTGTTGACCGGTCCCGCCCGCCCGATTGTGCTGTTGCCGCGCCACCGGGTTCCATCGGGCGAGATGCCTTGTGCACCTGGTGAATTCGTGACTGTCGCGGAATCGGTGGCACCGCGCAATCCGGACCTCGGCGTCATGATCGCCTACACGCCACTGCATCTGCTGCTCTTCGGGCTGTCCGGCGACGCGCCCGGCCCCCAGGTGCTGGTGATGACATCGGGAAATCTGGGTGGTGAACCGATCTGCTACGACGATGGCGACGCGCTGACGCGGCTCGCGGGTCTGGCCGATGGGTGGCTCTCGCACAACCGTCGCATCCTGGTGCCCTGCGACGATTCGGTGGTGCGGCTGGTCGATGGCGATGAGCTGCCCGTCCGGCGATCCCGCGGCTACGCGCCGCTGCCGCTGGCGCTACCCATGCCAGTGCCGCCGACACTCGCGGTCGGTGCCGATCTGAAGAACACCTGTGCGGTCGGAGACGGACGTTACGCCTGGTTGAGCCAGCACATCGGCGATATGGACGACCTGGCCACCCTGCGGGCGTTCACCGATGCCGAGCGCCATCTCGAGGAACTGACCGGAGTGCGTCCCGGCCAATTGGCGGCGGACGCGCATCCGCGCTACCGGTCGACCGCCTGGGCCGAACAGCACGCCGCCGGACGTCCGGTGCGGACGGTACAGCATCATCACGCTCATATCGCGGCGGTGATGGGGGAGCACGGGCTGGACCCGGCCGCCGCCGTCCTCGGAATAGCCTTCGACGGTACGGGATTCGGGCCGGACGGTGCGATCTGGGGAGGTGAGGTCCTCGCCGCGGGCTACAAGGGCTATCGCCGACTCGCACATCTGCGATATGTGCCGCTGGCCGGTGGCGACGTCAGTGTGCGCCGACCGTATCGCATGGCGCTTTCGCACCTGCGGGCCGCGGGTATCGAGTGGGCCGAGGACATCCCGGCCGTGTGGGCCTGCCCCGCCGCCGAACGCGCGGTGCTCACGCACCAGTTCGACACCGGATTCGGCTGTGTGCCGACTTCGAGCATGGGGCGATTGTTCGACGCGGTGTCCTCGCTGGTCGGCGTGCGCCACCAGGTGGACTACGAGGCGCAGGCCGCGATCGAACTGGAGGCGATCGCGCGTGGCGTGGATCCCGGTACGGACCGCTACCGGTTCGCGATCCCGTCTCGCGGTGCCGCGGAGTCGACCTCCGATATCGCTTCGATCGATGCGGCATCGGTGATCGCCGCGGTGATCACCGATGTGCGCCAGGGTGTTCCGGCGGGTGTGATCGCAGCGCGCTTTCATGCCGCGGTCGCCCACCTGGTGCTGGAGCTGGCCACCGCATTCGCGGCGCCGTCGGCGCCGGTTGCGCTGTCCGGTGGGGTGTTCCAGAACGCACTTTTGCTCTCTCGGACTCGGATACTGCTGCGGGAGAACGGATTTCATGTCATAAGCCATCGCAGACTGCCGCCCAACGACGGCGGTCTCGCGTTCGGTCAGCTACTCGCCATCGGTGCGGGTTGAGCGGAAGGAGAGGCGATCATGTGCTTGGCGGTCCCGGGAAAGGTGCTCAGCCTGCACGAGCGTGATGGCACGTTGATGTCGGTGGTCGACTTCGGCGGCGTCCACAAGGATGTGTGCCTGCAATACATCCCCGACGCGGCCGTGGGTGATTATGTCGTCGTCCACGTCGGATTTGCGATCCAGCGTCTCGATGAGCAGTCGGCGCTGCAGACGCTGTCCGAATTCGAACGGCTCGGGGTGCTGAAGGAGGAGTTCGGCGATGGCTTCGCCATCGCCGCGGCGCAGGCCGGTCTCGAGAATCCGGAAGCCACCGAACAGCAACCCGACCCGGAGGTGACATAGTGAAATACCTTGATGAATTCAGCAATCCAGAACTCGCGAAGATCCTGCTCGACCGCATCCGGGCGGTGACAACCAGGCGCTGGTCGATTATGGAAGTGTGTGGCGGACAGACGCATTCGATCATTCGCCACGGTATCGACCAGCTTTTGCCCGATCAGATCGAGATGATCCACGGTCCCGGCTGCCCGGTGTGCGTCACACCGCTCGATGTGATCGATAAGGCACTCGAGATCGCCGCCCGGCCCGGGGTGATCTTCTGTTCCTTCGGCGATATGTTGCGTGTTCCCGGCAGTACGAAGGATCTGTTCCGCGTCAAGAGCGAGGGCGGCGACGTGCGGGTGGTCTATTCACCCCTGGACGCACTCGAATTGGCGCGGGCGAATCCCGACCGTCAGGTGGTGTTCTTCGGCATCGGTTTCGAGACCACCGCACCCGCCAATGCGATGACCGTGTATCAGGCGAAACGACTCGGCGTGCAGAATTTTTCGCTGCTGGTCTCCCATGTGCTGGTACCGCCGGCCATTGCCGCGATCATGGAATCGCCGACCTGCCGGGTGCAGGCGTTCCTCGCTGCGGGGCACGTGTGCACCGTGATGGGAACCGGCGAATACCCACCGTTGGCGGAGAAGTACCGGGTTCCGGTGGTGGTCACCGGATTCGAGCCGCTCGACATTCTCGAGGGCATCCGCCGCACCGTGATGCAGTTGGAGGCCGGGCGTCACGAGGTGGAGAACGCCTATCCCCGTGCCGTCGCCGCCGCCGGCAACCCAGCGGCCAAGGCGATGCTGGAGGACGTTTTCGAGGTCACCGACCGGGGCTGGCGGGGGATCGGCGTCATCCCGCGCAGCGGCTGGCGGCTCTCGGAGCGCTACCGCGACTACGATGCGGAGCAACGGTTCGCAGTCGGCCACATGAGTACCGCGGAATCCTCGATCTGCCGATCCGGCGAGGTGTTGCAGGGCCTCATCAAACCGCACGAATGCGCCGCATTCGGCAAGGAGTGCACGCCGCGAAACCCGCTGGGCGCCACGATGGTGTCCTCGGAGGGCGCCTGCGCGGCCTACTACCTCTACCGGCGGCTCGACCTGCCCGCGGAGGTTGCTCATGCATGAGAAGACCGAAGTGTCGGCGACGCCGCCGGGCATCGACATGGACGGCTGGGTCTGCCCGATGCCGCTGCGGGATGCACCGAATATCGTGATGGGCCACGGCGGCGGTGGGGCGATGTCGGGCGAACTCATCGAGCACCTGTTCTTGCCCGCATTCGGTGCGGCGTCCGAGACCGGGCTCGCAGATTCCGCCGTGATCACCGTCGGCGGAACCAAGTTGGCCTTCACCACCGATTCATTCGTGGTGAAACCCATGGTATTTCCGGGCGGCTCGATCGGTGAGCTCGCCGTCAACGGCACGGTCAACGATCTGGCCATGGTTGGCGCTCGCCCGGCAGCGCTGTCGACCGCGTTCATTCTGGAAGAAGGCACCGCGCTGGTCGATATCGCCCGCATCGCGGCGGCGATGGGCACCGCCGCACTGGGCGCCGATGTGAAACTGGTGACCGGCGATACCAAGGTGGTCGATGCGGGCCACGGTGACGGGATCTACATCAATACGGCCGGAATCGGTGTGGTCGACGACGGCGTGGATATTCGTCCGGAGCGGGCCCGGCCCGGTGATGTGGTGATCGTCAGCGGCGAGATCGGACTGCACGGTGTGGCCGTATTGAGCTGCCGCGAAGGACTCGAATTCGGGACCACGGTGTTCAGTGACACCGCCCCCCTCAACGGGCTGGTCGCCGCGATGATCGCCACCGGAGCGGATGTGCACGTACTGCGCGATCCCACGCGCGGCGGCGTGGCGGCCACCCTGAATGAGATCGCGCGAGTCGCGAAAGTCGGTGTCGCACTGGATGAGCGGACGATCCCGGTACCTGCGGAGGTCCGCGACGCCTGCGCACTGCTCGGCCTCGACCCGATGTATGTCGCCAATGAGGGCAAGTTGGTCGCGTTCGTGCCGCCGCAGGATGCCGATCGGGTGCTCGCCGCGATGCGCGACCATCCACTCGGCGCCCGCAGTGTCGCAATCGGAGTCTGCGTCGAAGAGCATCCCGGCATGGTGGTCGCCCGGACAGCACTGGGTGGCACGCGCGTGGTCGATTTGCCTGCGGGTGAACAGCTACCGCGAATCTGTTGAAAGACAGGCAATTTCCCCGTAGTGGAGAAGGCGGAGGTACTGGCATCGTTGGTATCGAGTCGACGTGTGTCGACGGCACCGATATGTTCGTCCGCTATGCCAACGCGCCCAACGCGCTCGGGTTCTGCGGTCCAGCGGATGCGGAGCTGCGCGGCGGGGCGCGCCAGGCCGTGCGCGCGGCGGCGCAGAAGTTCTCCGGTGCGTGGCCGTATCTGCAGGTGATGTCCAAACTGACCGGAATCGACGATCCATTGGACGGTCGTCTCGTCGAATCGTATTGGCTGGGCGGCGGTGTCGGCGCCGACTTGGACGCCGCGGAGTTCGCTGCCGAACTCTTGGCCGTCATAGGCCCGGTCGCCGGGCACTACTGGGCGCACCTGACTCCCGACCTGGCTGGCGAGGCCGCGGCCAATCACTGTTTCCACGTCTTCGGTGTCTACCCGTGGAGCCGATTGCTCGGTAAGGGCAACGACGAACATCCGGTGTATGTCCTCGACAGCTGCCGCATCACGTGGGGAAGGGTGCTCGCCGCAGCGGATTCCGAGGTCGTGGCCCGCTGTCGCCATCTCACCTGGGACGGGAACCGGCTCGCGCTGTCCGCTCCGGCGCCGCGGCGGGTCGACGTGTGGCACAACGGCTACTCGGCGGTGCCCGACGTGGCGGTCGGCGATATCGTTGCGCTGCATTGGGATCAGCTGTGCGGCCGCCTGCGTCCGCAACAGGTCCGGCACCTGGCCGCGACGACAATCCGCCAGTTGCGCGTCACAAATGAACGACTGGGCCGACGCTGAGACGCGACCACGAACGCGCTCGCACCGGCAGGGCCGACACCCGGTATCGGCGCACTCGATGGCTACGAACTCGATAACTTTCCTGCCTATCGCGCCGCATGTGTCGGCCACCGGGTTATCGTCGAATCCGCTGGGTTCGTGTGGGAGAGGACAGTATTCATGACGACAACTCTCTCCGATCGAGTAGCTTCGCGTTACCGTGTCGTCCGGGATGCATTGACCCCGCAAGAGTGGTTTCGCGCCGCGGCGATGATCGGCGTGATCGTGGCCCTACATCTCGTCGGCTGGATCACCTTGGTCGTCTTCATCGCCCCACAGCATTTCGGGGTCGGCGGGCAGACACTGGGTATCGGGGTCGGATTGACCGCATACACCCTCGGACTGCGCCATGCCTTCGACGCCGATCATATTTCCGCCATCGACAACACCACTCGGAAGTTGATGAGTGACGGACAGCGGCCGCTGTCGGTGGGTTTCTTCTTCTCCCTCGGCCACTCCACCGTTGTTTTCGGACTCGCGTTGCTGCTATCGATCGGCGTCAAGGCGATCGTGGGTCCGGTCGAAGACGATTCCTCCGCCCTGCACCATTACACCGGGCTGATCGGAACAACGGTCTCCGGTACGTTCCTCTATCTCATCGCATTCATCAACATCGTCGTTCTCGTGGGAATTCTTCGCGTATTCCGGAGCATGCGGACCGGTCAATACGATGAGGCCGCGCTCGAGCACCAACTCGCCAATCGCGGTTTCCTGAACCGCTTCTTCGGCGGTGCGATGAAGTCCATCACCAAGCCGTGGCAGATATATCCGATCGGTGTCCTGTTCGGGCTGGGATTCGACACCGCCACCGAGGTCGCCCTGCTCGTGCTCGCGGGCACAGGTGCGGCCGCGGGGTTGCCGTGGTACGCGATCCTTTGCCTCCCGATCCTGTTCGCCGCCGGAATGAGCCTGCTCGACACGCTCGACGGATCGTTCATGAATTTCGCCTATGGATGGGCCTTCGCGAAACCGGTTCGCAAGGTGTACTACAACCTCACGGTCACCGCATTGTCGGTGGCGGTGGCGGTGATCGTCGGCACCATCGAACTGCTCGGCCTGCTGGCCGAACAGATGGACTGGAGCGGCGGGATCTGGGATGTGGTGAGCGGCGTGGACCTCAATATCGTCGGCTTCGCGATCGTTGCCCTGTTTGCGCTGACCTGGGCGGTCGCACTGCTGGTCTGGCGGTTCGGTCGGATCGAGGAGAAGTGGGTCGCGCCACCGAGCCAGCTCTAGGAACGTCCCGCTCCGTCGGAGGTGCCGATTCCTTCGCCTCACATGCCCACGAATTCGCAGATCGGCGCGGGATATGTTGCGTGGTCGACGTGCTGGCGCCACGGCCGGTGAATCGACGCGCCGGGCAGCGTGGCGAGTTCGGGCACCCAACGGCGCACGTACTGGCCCTCGGGATCGAATCGGTTGGCCTGCCGCAGGGGATTGAGGGTGCGGTTGGGCCGAGTGTCGGTGCCAGTCCCCGCGACCCACTGCCAGTTGAGCTGATTGTTGGCGAGGTCGGCGTCGACCAGCCAGCGGAGAAAGTGACGGGCGCCCACCCGCCAGTCGATACCCAGCGACTTCGTCAAGAAGCTCGCGGCGATCAGCCGGGCACGACCGGGCATCCACCCCTGGGCCAGCAGTTGGCGCATTCCGGCGTCGACTACCGGGATCCCGGTGCGACCCTCCTGCCATGCCGTGACCGCATCCGGATCCTCGCGCCAGACGACAGCCCGCGATCGATAGTCGTTCCAGGCGGCGCGTGGTCTGGCCGCCAGTAACTGGTGATGAAAGTCCCGCCACGCCAATTGCCTGGCGAACGCGAGCCCGCCGACCGTCGACAGGTCTGTTGCTTCCAGGACCTGCACCGGCGACAGACAACCGAAGTGCAGATACGGCGACAGGTGGGATGTGGCATCGGCGTCGAGCGCGTCACTGCGGCGGTCGTAGTCGCTGATCCCCGCGGAAACCCACTCGCGCAACAGTTTCCGTCCCGTCGTCGCACCACCGACCGAAAGCAGGGGGGAGGTGGGCCCGGGGCACAGGTCTTCGGCGACGGGCAGCCCATCGCTGGCCACCGGCGGTGTCCGGAGCCGCCGGGGTCTGGCCAGCGTCTCGTCGCGATATTCGAAAACCCAGCGCCGGAAATACGGTGTGAAGACAGCGAAGTGGTCGCGGCCACCGGCCGGGCGCAGTGCTGCGGGAGCGGCGGTGACCGAGGTGTCGTAGGTATGCAGAGAACGGCCGCGGTCCGTGAGCCGGTTTCGCAACTGCTCGGCGCGGCGAACACTGTAGGCGCTGACGTCCGCGGCCACATGGACGCTGTGCGCGCCCACCTCCTCGGCGACCCGATCGGTTTCGGTCACCGTATCGCCGCGCCTGATCACCAGATGGCTACCGAGAGAACGTAATTCGGTATCCAGCTCGGATAGTGCCGCGGCAAGGAACCGCGCGCGGTTCGGGGCGGCGAAGCGCGCCACGATGTGCTCGTCGACAACGAACAACGGGACCACCGCGGCACCGGCTCGCTGGGCGGCGATCAGGACCGGATTGTCGTCGACCCGCAGGTCACGGGTGAACAGCGCGATGACCGTCCCGGCCCGGGTGGGCGAGGTTGCATCGAAGGTGCCCCGGTGCTGGGTCATCGGGTACACAGCGGCGCGATATCGCTGAGCCCACCCGTCGTGGGCGACGTCAGGTACAGGCACGGACTTTGCCCCACCTCCGTGATCGCGGCGCGCACGTGGTTCCACGTATCGGGATCGAGCGCAACCGCGCGGGAAAGTACGAATCCGGACGTCCGGGTCGGGTCGGTCACCAGGGCCCACGAATAGTCGGGACCCAGTGCGGTGACGATGTAGTTGGTCGGACCGTTCCGCAGGTCCTGACCGGGTACGCCGGGGAAGCTGACATGGAGCTGCGCGCCGGTCTGCCGGTCGTTGACCGTTGCCGTGCCGTGGATTTCGTTCAATTCACCGGTCCAGGTCACGCACGAGTTGTGCACGGCGACGTCCCCGCGTTCGTCCAAGCGATACTCGGCCATGGTGTCGCGAGCACAGGAGAGGTTGAACACCTGCGGGACGGCGGCCAATTGATGCCAGGTGCCCACATAGCGCCCGAGATCCAACTGCGGCACCGGATCCGGGCCGGGACTCGCCGACGCGACACTCGACGGCGACACCGCTGCCGCCGCAGCGACCAACCCGGCCGCCACGAAGGAGGTGCGCCGTGGCCCCCTTGTCCGGGTGGTGCGTGAGGTCATATCGAACTCCTCGCATCTCGCCCCCCGAATGTCACCGTACCATCATTCGATGCATAATCGATGCATTCTGAGGCTTCTCGCAACCGGGGAGGACACGTGCCGCCGAACGACGCACTACCCGCGCACGATGCAGTGATGCACACCGCCGTTCCGGTGCGCACGCGAGCGGCGGCGGGAAGATGTGCCCGGTTCCAGCGCCACGGGCAGGCACAATAGGCCCATGTCCGCCGGTCCTGCTCCCTTGCCCGATGCGGCCGGATATACCGTCCGTGCGGTGGCCGACCGCCTCGGAATTCCGACCGCGACGCTGCGCAGCTGGAACCGCCGCTACGAGATCGGCCCGATCCGGCATCAGGCCGGTAGGCATCGCCTTTACCGCGAATCCGATATCGCCGTACTCGAACAGATGCTCGCCCTCATCCGCACCGGCCTGAGCCCGGCCGGCGCGGCCGCAGCGGTGACCGGGCGGCAGCACGCACCCGCGCGCGGCGATTGGGAACCACTCGTCGATGCCGCGTTCACACTGGATACAACGACGCTGTCGGCCGTGCTCGCCGCGCATCTGAACGCCTACGGGGTCATCGACACCTGGGAACTGTTGTGCCGCCCGGCCTTCGCCGCGATCGTCGCACGCCAACTCGGCGGTGAGGGTTGTGTCGACGTAGAGCATCTGCTGTCGTGGTCGATCACGGCGGTGCTGCACCGGCACACCCCGCCCGCCACCCCGGCGCACGCGCGCGCCGTGATCCTGGCCTGTACCAGCGGCGAGACCCACGCGCTTCCGCTCGAAGCCCTGCGCGCGGCCCTCGCCGAACGCGGAGTCGCCGCCTGGATGCTCGGCGCCAACGTGCCCGCCGACGCCATTGCCGACACACTCGCCCGCACCGCTCTCCCCGCCGACGTGGTGCTGTGGTCCCAACAGGAATCCACCGCACTGACTTCCGCGATCCGCGCCTGCGAACCCGCCGACGCACGAGTATTCGTCGGCGGCCCCGGCTGGGACGCGGCCATCCTGCCGATCACCGCCACCCGATTGACCGGACTCGCTGAAGCCGCTGACCGGATCGCCACACCGCCCGACTAACGGC
Source organism: Nocardia sp. NPDC004278 (assembly GCF_053602975.1). Lineage (NCBI taxonomy): Bacteria > Bacillati > Actinomycetota > Actinomycetes > Mycobacteriales > Nocardiaceae > Nocardia > Nocardia sp. NPDC004278. The sequence continues at coordinate 9,119 of NZ_JBSGEQ010000009.1, read as the reverse complement.
TGCGTCGAGGGCGACCATCATCGCAAGGAACGATGCATAATCGGTGCACAATGGCCCATCGCGCTCAGGACCTGGCTGTCGCTGCTCTGCGCACCCCCGACATCCCGTACACCTCGTCGGTGTGGTGGCTGGATTCAGTTGGGCCGCTGCGTCATTCGTCCCGAGTCATCATTCGCCAGCACAGCTCGGGCCAAGCGGCGTTCGAGACAGCGCTTCGCCTGCTTCGGGGTCTTCCCTTCGGCGAGCTTCTTGTCGTAGTGGCCACGGCCGTGGTTACGCGCATCCGGATTTGGATCATCGCGATGGTGTGCAGCACTCGAGCGTCCGCCGGTCCGTCATCGAAGGCAAGGATGCCACGGCCCTGATCCGACCCACCCGACAGTTGGTGGCGTCCGCTAGCGAATTACGGAACCATTGGTTTGATCTCGTGCACGACCCTTCAGGTGTGGCCCGTCCGCAATCAAAGGAGAAGTCATGGGCAAGGAACCGAACCACAATGGTCAGCCAGACTTCGAAGCGCTGTACCGCGATGCACCGCCGGAGCAGGATGCTGCTGCGTTGATCCCCTGGGACATCGGCGGCCCACAGCCGGTAGTGCAGCAGTTGGTGGCCTACGGCGCTGTGCGGGGCGAGGTGCTCGACCCCGGAACCGGCCTGGGACATCACGCGATCCACTACGCGTCCAAGGGCTACTCGGCCACCGGGATCGATGCGTCGCCGACGGCGATCGAGCGGGCCAGGCGCAACGCGGAGCGCGCCGGGGTGCGGGTGGACTTCCAAGTGGCCGATGCCACCAGACTCGACGGCCTGGAGAATCGGTTCGACACCGTCGTCGACAGCGCGTTCTACCACGTGTTCCTCGACGATGAACCAACCCAGACCCAGTACGCGCAGGCCCTGCACCGGGCCACTAAACCGGGGGCGCGACTGTTCATGTTCGAAATCGGACGCCACAACGTCAACGGCCTGCAGCCCGAAGGTTTGCCGGCGGAGAATTTCGAGCGGGTGCTTCCCGCGGCCGGGTGGCGCATCGACTACCTGGGAACCACCACCTACCAAGCCACCTTCAGCCCGGAGACATTCACCCATCTCACCAAGGAAATGGGCGGCGACTCAGGATGGGCTGAGCGGATGAAGCCGATGCTGGAACAACTCCAGATCCTTACGCCATTGCTGAAAAACAACCGGGTGCACCTGCCGGTGTGGGCCGTGACCGCCACCCGCCTCGACTAGCTGTGTCCTTCCGCCATTCACGCTGCGTAGCGGACGACGGAGGCTGGAAGCCTGTGGGCCTCGGCAGTGCGCTGCACTGCACCGAGACCGGCGTGCCTGCCGATCGGATGTCCTGCCCTCGCGCTCTTCGCTGGGCGCCCACGCCGGCCAGCGCATATCGGGTTCCAGTTGTGGTGGCGCTTGTCGACGCCATTCGAACCGTAGCCATCACCTTCGAGGATCTGCCGGCGCCGGATAACCCTGCACCTTGCCTCTCTGACGAGGCCGAGAGGTACATCCTTGGCAAGCACGCGGCAGAGCGGTCGAGTAGTTGCTGCCCTGTGCCGGTGCCAGGCTTGTGCGGGAATCAGAACATCGACTGATCGGTCAGGATCGGTTCGGCTGGGCGTCGTGGCGACGGCAGTGCCATCGCGATTTCCCCCCGTCGGGCAGCCCGCCACCACCGCTGTCCGGAGTTGATGGCACGCCGGATCTTGCGCACCGCGGGTACCTGTGTGAGCAGGTGTAGCTGATATCGCCACGGCAGTTGTAGCCCGTGCCGAGCCGCCATTGCATAGGCGAACTGCACGGCGCTGCGGTCGAGATACCGGTCGGCGTGTTCGAACCAGATCATGCTGGTACGGGCGGCGGCCTGTATCGGGCGCAGCGCAGCGCGCCGCTGCGCATCGTAGTTCTCCAGCGCGTCGGCGACCTCGGCATGCTCGTACAGGTTCTGTGCGAGCACGACGGCGTCGACGATTGCCAACCGAGTGCCCGAACCGATGGTGAAGTGCGTCGTGTGCGCTGCATCGCCGAGCAGCACCACATTGTCGTGGTACCAGGTCTTATTGGTTACCTCGGGAAAGCGGCTCCACCTTGCGAACTCGCCTCGTGTCTTGCTGATCAACGAGTGACCGTCGAGAAGGCGCGTGAATATGTTCTCCAGAACACGCAAGTTCTCCAGGTTGTCCAGGGAGTCGAATCCCAGTCCATGCCAAGTCTGCGGTTGGCACTCAACGATGCAGGTGCTGATCTTTTCGGCAACCGACGGGTAGGCATGGAACCAGATCCAACCGGCCGAGGTGTTTTCGAAGGCGAAGGTAAATCGGGTGAATACCTTGTCCGTACCGAGCCAGATATACCGATTCTCGCCGAGTGTGACGGACGTGCCGAAACGATGATTACCCAGCTGCCGTACCCGGCTGTTCGCGCCGTCGCAAGCGACGATGAGATCGGTGTCGTCGAAGCCGGACAGATCGTGAACCTCTCGCCCGTGCTGGACATCGACGCCCAGGTCGCTCGCCCGTCGGGAAAGTATGTCGAGCAATGCCGCGCGCCCCATGCTGAACCCGTACCCCGCGAAATGCGCGGTCTGGTCGTCGCGCACATGGATTGCCTGTTCACGCCATAGGACCGACCCGGCACGCACCGCCTGGGCGCTGTCAGGGTCGTTCCGATACAGAATGTCGAGCAGGTCGTCCCAGTACACGACGCCCCAGCCGTAGGTGGACCCGGGGGGATCGCGGTCGATCACCGTGATGTCATGGGCCGGGTCGCGCCGCTTCATCGAAATAGCGAAGTACAACCCGGCCGGCCCGCCACCGATACACACGATCTTCATCACGTCACCAGCTCCAGCCCGGTTGGTCGCACGTGGCTTCACATGATCGGTACTTGATGCGACCGAGCCCGGCACGCTGTGCGTGTCCGGGCTCGGTCACCGGTGCTAGAAGCTGCCCCAGCCACCCCAGCCGGGTAGGTTCCACCAGCCGGGATTCCACCATCCCCAGCCGCCGCCCCAGCCGCCACCGTCACCCCAGCCGCCGCCGCCCCATCCCCAGCCGCCGCCGCGACCCCAGCCGCCACCGTCACCCCAGCCGCCGCCCCAGCCGCCGCCGTGACCCCAACCGCCGCCGCCCCAGCCGCCGCCGCCCCAACCGCCGCCGTGACCCCCACTGGGGTTGTCGACGAGTTGGGTTGCAGACGTGGGCGTCGTTGCGTGCGCGGTAGGCGCTTCCGCCGTGGCTGCGACGACCGGAATTGCGGCAACTGCGGCTATACCAGCGGCGGCCGCCAACCGGGCGAACTTCGTGTGTGAATTCTTTCTTTCGGTCATGATAGGGCTCCAGATACTGTCCCGACCGGCTCGAATTCTACGCGGCTTCGCCGAACTCTAGAAGTCGCCGCGTTGACCCATCTACAATGCTCGCCACATTCCCCACCGTTGCCCAATCCGAAGCTGCCCGCGTACTCGGTGGTGGAGGGAGCTGGTAGCGAAATATTCCGCGCCCGTGGTCGGTCAGCGAACTACCTGGCCCCGACGAGGACGAACCCACCGACGGGTTGGTCGCTGCGGCGCTGAATAATCGGGGTGTCGAGGTATCGGCTGCCGATCTAGCTGCGGCCCGCAACGGCACCGCTGTCCCAACATCACAGCGGCTGCTGGTCGCGTTGGCCGATCACTTCAGCCAGGCTCCCGGTTATCCGACGGACCCCGGCGATGCGCAGCGAGTCATCGATACATACAGCCAGTTGGATCTGCTCCGCGCGCTCAGAGACGCCGGTGTGCGACGGGTCCGATTACGCGGACGACCCGACACCGCGGACCGGCAATCTCTGACCGACTCGCTGCGTGCGCGACTACCGAGCGAGGAGGATCTCTAGCTGCGCCGAGTTACCTTCAGGCGCAACTGATCCGGCTCGACAGTGATCGTTTCCTTGACCTTCAGCTGATAGTTCGGATCGGGAACTAGATCGTAATTGCACAGGATGGCGGCCAGCATGAGCACGACCTCGTGGTACGCGAACTGGCGGCCGATGCACGCACGCATTCCCACCCCGAAGGGCCGGTACAACTCGGGGTGCCGGGCGCGAACACGTTCGGGTAGAAAGCGATCGTGGTCGAATCGCTCAGGGGCTTATTTCAAAGTTCCGAAGAACCGCTCGGTAACATCATTTGAGTCAGCGCAGGTGCGTATTCAGGAAGGCCAACGCATCCGGCAGTGATGCCAGGAATGCGCCGCTATGGTCTTTACCTGGGTAATTATTGACCGTCACCCGTATGCCGGGATTGAGCTCTTGGAGACTGTTCCCGTAACTTTCCGTGTTTGTGGGAGGAACATCGATGTCGGCGTCGCCATAGCCGATCATGACGTCACTGGTGAAGTGATCTTCCGGGTAACCGGTGAGCGCGGTGATGTCCGCTTCGAATGTCGGCGTCGGTTCATCCGGGTTGGCGACAAGCGCTGCGGGCCGCCGGCCCCCCGCGCGCGCGACCAGATCCGCAAGGCATTCCGAAGTTGCCTTTTCCACGTATTCCTTTCCGAAGTCGGAAAGGAATGGGGTCACACTGCCGGGATTCAACTCCTGCAACGAGGCCAGGAAGTACCCAGCGTACCCGACTTGGTTCTCGGAGCCGGTCGATGTTCGCTCGAACATCTTCCGCAGGCTCGCACCCGGGTTGGTGCGCAGGCCGGTGGCTATCACCCCGCTCAACCCCGTCGCCGGACCGCCGCTGCGCTCGGCGTACAGGCTGGCCGCACTCATCGCGGCGTGCGCCCCTTCCGACTGGCCGATGACAACCCATTTGCTCGACAACGGAATGGGGGTGGTGCGAATCGCCGCGACCGCGTCCAGTATCGACAGTCCTTCGACATCACTGTTGTAGTAACTGAACTGTCCCGCAGTGCCCAGCCCCTGGTAGTCGGGTGCCAGGACGGCATACCCACTGTCCAGGATCTGGTTGAAATAGGCGCTGTTGCGCTCCGTTTGCGGCCGATGCGATGGTGCGCAGGAATCTCCGATGCCCGCGGTGCCGTGTGCCCACACGACGAGCGGCCACCCGCCCAGCGGTGGCACACCGGACGGCAGATAGAGCGCACCCGACCCCTCGGCGGGCGCGTCATGCTGATCCTTCGTCGAGTAGACGACCTCGAACGATTCCGCGGCCTTGGCGAACGACCATGCGGGATCGAGCAGTCCGATCCTGCTCAGTTCTCCGGTATCCGGAAGCTTCGCCGTCGCGGGCGGACTTGCGAGCGTAAGCGAGGCGCACACGATCGCGGCTACCACCAGCGCCACTCGCCGAAAGGACACTACGGACATGCCACACAACCGTACCGGCACAATCCGCACATCCTCCCCACCGCTGGTGAGGCTGTGGTCATGCCGCCGTCGTCGGTGCACGGTGGGTCCAAGCTGTCACACCGCTCGCGGACCTCCATTGCGCGAAATCGTCGAGTCAGTTGCCAGAATATTGATCCAACACTGCGATGATTCTCTTGAAATCACGTACCGAACTCTGACAGAACTCTTGATCCGTCCTCATGAAGAGATCCACAGCTTGCGCTTCGGTTGCCAGTCCGTGAAGTTCTTTTTCCGCCATTACTCGTGAGGTCAGTGACTGAGCTCGAGGTCAATCGTTGATATCATCTGAGTCGTAATTTATTTCGAGGTCGGCTGGCCGAGATGGTCATGGGGCGCCTGGATTCTAACTCCTGACCATTTGTCTACGGTCACAACCAGATAATCTGACTGATCTGCGATACCCGATCGGTTCCAAATGAGAATATCGCCCCAGAAAACCTCAGCTGGTATCTCGGGGTGCCGATCGGACACAAACATGTTCCACATCTGGATTCTTATTCGCACCGTCTCCGCACCGCGCCCCGTAAGCCTTGATTCTGTGGATGGCTTCTCTGACATCTTTCGCTGGCACACCGCAGTAACTAGCGATCTTGTTGCTCCTCGTGTGGTGGGCGTCTCGCTCAGTGCCGTCGCATGGTTCCGGCCGCGGTGGACCTGAGCCGCCGCGACCTGTCACGACCGGCCGGCCGGTCGCGCGGCGGCGTGTCGGCTGGACGAGTTCCGTTCTGCCACAGACGATTCTGCTATTCTTCGGGTCATCGGGACGCTGATGACCGCGAAGGGGAAACGCATGGAGCAGAGCGAAGAGTGGGACACCCTGGTCGAACTCATCTCCCAGAACAGTTACGGCGTGCACATTGAGCCCGACAGCATCAGCCTCAAGGTTGAGGACGCTGAAGAGGACTGGGCCGCACCCGATGTCGTGATCAGACGGGCAGACGATGAATGGATCCAGTTCCAAAGGCCGTTTGCCAAGGCCGACAAGGTCGATCTCCTGGCCATCCTCACCGAGGTCGGCAGCACGGGCATTATCGGCGGGCTCGTCGTGGTGGGCGAGGACATCATGATCCGACACGCGCTCCTGCTAACTGAGGCCCTCGAGCCCGACGACTACGACAACTTCAAGTACGAAGACCAATTGAGCGGCATCATCGACGCGGCCAGACGGCTGGGGCGGCACCTCGCCGGACACGACGACGACTTCTGACCGGCACTGCGCTGCCGCGACCAGTCGGGTGCCCGACTCCGGGCATCGCGGTTGTTATTCGTGTGCTGGCAGCCCCTACGGCAGAGGCAATGTGGCTCGCCTGTAGTGGCTGAACGCAGGTTCGAGAATTAACACCGGCCCTCGCCTGGCTCGAACGCTGCCGTGCCGGAGCAGATGCAGGACATACCAACAACTTTCGACCAAGGGCAACTCCGGACGGGACGGCTTCCGGCACACGCGGATCGACTGCGGCCATTCGAACTGGCACTTGCCCACCTGCGCGATGCAGACGTGGCCCGCGCATGCGCCGACCATCACCGCGGCCGGAGTGACGGTGACCGTGATCGCGGACAGCGCCGTCTCACGCATTCCCCGGATAATCAGTTTCCGGCGAAGTCGATACTTGCCTGATCCAGGCGATGTTGTGCCGCAGAGCGTCGTCGATCGCGGGGCCGGACCTGGACAATGCCGATCACCCGGCCAGCGGCTATTTCCGTCACCTCGATATCCGAAGTTGGCGGTACGCGGATAGCCCTCGGTCGCCGCGGAACCGGTCGCACAGCGACTTGCCGGGCCCGAACAAACCGAACAGATACCCCTAACGCCCGCCACATTCCCCACCGTTGCCCAATCCGCAGATGCCCGCGTACTCGGTGGTGGAGGGGCTGATGGCGAAGGTCGCAAGAATTCCGCGGCCGTGGTCGGTCAGCGAACGGCGACCGGCGGATCATTGATGGTGCGGTCTTCGGGGATACGTGAGTGGCTAGGTGCGTAAGTGGTGGCTCAGATCGCCTACCAGGTGGATGCGAACTCGGCGCTCCACGAATCGCCATTGCCCCTCGATGCGTTCGAAGCGGTCGTGGTAGCGGCCTGCCGCCACGGGTTGCAGCGGAAGGTCCGGGAGGGCCTGGAAAACGGTGAAGTAGGAACGCGCCGTAGCGGAATTCGCTTCGTCGTCGAATTCGATGGCGATGTTCGTCGTGACATGGTGGGTGCGCGGCGTGCCGTCCTTGTACCGGATCACCGTGCTGCTCAGCATTTCCTCGACGCCTTCACGGCCCCTGATCGTTGTGCCGCTGCCGATGAACGCGGCGTGGGCGAACAGCGCGCCGACACCGCCGAAATCCCCGGCGTCGACCAGTTCCGCGTACTTCGCGATCAAGTTCGTCACGGCAGTCGTATCAGCGGCTGTGCTCACAACGTGTGAGGGTAGGCGACCGCTGGTGCGCGATCGGCCCCAGCCTCGGCTCGACACTCCTACTTCGCCGCGGGCAATCCCACCGAGCTTCCGAACCGGCCCGGGATCCTCGTCGGCCCGCCCGGGGTGTACCGGCAGAACCCGGGACCGTTATCGCCCGTCTTGCCTCCGAGGAGTGACTCATTCTGAGGACTGGCGTTGCTTTGTTCCGATATCACACTGTCGCTGACATCGGCTCGACGCATCCAGTTCGGTAGGCGACTGGATGGTCACCGCGATCGGTCGCGATCTGATCCAACGTGAACTCGTTTGTGGTTCTGTGCAACCGGGACTACGTCCACGAGGCTATGAACCTGTGTTCGGCGCGTACCCTACCTATTGGGATCGCTCAGCTGGAGCTCATCGGTGCGGCGATGCCATGGCAGGATCAGTGCTTTCGGCGATCGAGGATGAAGGTGTGACGCCGCTCGGTGCGGGTACGACCGAGGTGGTGATGGCGGCGCGAGTGGTTGAGTGATTATGAAGACGAGATCGCCGGAGACGGTGAAATGCCGGGGATGTCAGTGCTGGTGGCCACTGAGCGCGCACAGTGTCTGCCATTGTTCCCAGTGCCATCAGACGTTCACTGGTGACAAGGCTGCGACTCGGCACTTGGTTGTGGATTATCGCCGCAAACCGCACGTCATCTGTCGAACACCACAGAGCGTCGGCCTTGTTGATGTCGGCCGCGCTTACCCCTGCTGGGGCTTGCCGCACAATTAGGGACCATCCGGCTGGGGACCTTGCTGCCGGGGGAGTTCGCTCGCAGCCGGGCACTGCGGATCGTTGACGAGGCTCCCGGCATCGGGCAGGTGATGGGTTGGCCTGCAAGCCAACCCATTTCAGCAAAGATCCGGTGACCGGACAGGCGCGCGCGATCGTTGATGATCGATACCGCAATCATCGAGCCTGCTTGTCGGTGCTGGCGTCCCGCGCGTTTGTGGGGGTGCGGCCCCGACGCGCCAACTGGTCTGCTGCGGCCCATGCGAAACGCTCGGCTGGGATATCCAGCCGAGCGTCCGGCAAGGCTCGTATCCACCATCGAGTGGCGGCGGTGTTGCGCCGACCCCGGAAATCCTCTCGCAGGGGGCTATGCGGCGACGGTCGCGAGGCGGAGGTGATCCTCGATATCGGCGGGTGAGCCGGTGTAGTGGAGAGTGTGCAGGCCGAGGCGAGCGGCGGCTTCGCAGTTGTCGGCGCGGTCGTCGACGAACAGGACGCAGCCGGGATCGCGAACTCCGGTCGCGGCGAGTGCTTTTCGGTAGGTGTCGGGGTGGGGTTTGTTCATGCCGAGCCGGGCCGAGTAGAGGGCGTCGG
>NZ_JBSGEQ010000008.1:236887-325870 GCF_053602975.1 Nocardia sp. NPDC004278 | reverse complement strand
TCGTCGAAGCGCATGCGACGAAGTCGCGAGTCTCGACGGCTCGGACGCGAGACACCAGGGGGCCGCGAACACGCAGCGCCGCAGGCGCTGCAAATTAGACACTGCGTTGTAGATCACGCGGGTGCCCCGTGGCATCGGCGCAGCATCGGCCGATATCCTCGGGACGTAACGTCTGGTACCCGCTTGCCCGGGACTGGAACGACATCGAGAGGACAACGTTGACCTCGAGAAGCGTCAACCCTGACAACTCTGCCTCGGGTGACCCCGCGCCCGCACGCCTGACGGTGGGAATCGTCTCGGCGGGACGCGTCGGCTCCGCCCTGGGCGCGGCACTGGAGCGAGCCGGACACGTGGTGTTCGGCGTCGCTGCCATATCCGATGCCTCCGTGCACCGGGCGCGCACTCGACTTCCGGATTCGGAGATCCTGCCCGTCGAGGAGGTGGCCGCCCGCAGCGAACTGCTGCTGCTGGCCGTGCCCGATGCCGAATTGCCCGGTCTGGTGCGCGGTCTGGCCTCCGCCGGTGTGGTCCGGCCGGGCACGATCGTCGCGCACACCTCCGGCGCCAATGGCGTCGGCCTGCTGGCTCCGCTGGCCGAGCGCGGCGCACTGCCGCTGGCCATCCATCCCGCGATGACCTTTACCGGACACGATGAGGATGTCGCCCGGCTCGGCAACGCCTGCTTCGGCATTACCGCCGCCGACGAGATCGGTTTCGCCATCGCACAATCGCTGGTGATCGAGATGGGCGGCGAGCCGGTCCGGGTGCAGGAAGAGAATCGCCAGCTTTATCACGCCGCACTCGCGCACGGCAGTAATCACCTGGTCACGGTGATCCTGGACGCGGTGGACGCATTGCGCGCCGCGCTCGCGGGTCCCGGTCTGCTCGGCCAGCAGATCGTCGATGATCAGCCCAACGGTCTGGCCGAGCGATTGCTCGCCCCCTTGGCCTCGGCTGCACTCGACAACGCGCTGCGCCGCGGGCAGACCGCGCTGACCGGTCCGGTGGCCCGTGGCGACGCGGATGCCGTCGCGGCGCATCTGGCCGCGCTGGCGGCCGTCGATACCCGGCTGGCCGCGGGCTATCGTGCCATGTCGCTGCGCACGGCCGAGCGCGCGAAGACCAATCCGGCTCTGATCGAGCTGCTGGAAGGAGGCCGATAGTGGATCCGAAATTTGCCCGGTGTGAGCGACGGGCCCGGAGGCGGCAGCGTGCGTAACCACGTAGGGCCCCACGAGCGCCAAATCGGGCCCAGCGCCTACCGGCGCGGTGAGCTGACCGTGCACCACGATCCCGAGGTGATCGCCGCGGTCTCGAAGGCCCTGCGCGGTGTCGGACGCACGGTCGGACTGGTGCCGACGATGGGCGCGCTGCACGAGGGGCACCTCGAGATCGTGCGCCGGGCCAAGCGGACCAATCAGGTGGTCATCGTCTCGATCTTCGTCAATCCCCTGCAGTTCGGCGCGAACGAGGATCTGGACAAGTACCCGCGCACCCTCGACGCCGATGTGGAGCTGTTGCGCGCGGAGGGGGTGGAGCTGGTATTCGCGCCGAGCGCGTCCGATATGTACCCAGACGGCCCGCGCACTACCGTGCACCCCGGCCCGATCGGCGCCGAGCTCGAAGGCGCCAGCCGTCCAACGCATTTCGCGGGCATGCTGACCGTGGTCGCCAAGCTGCTGAATATCGCGCGCCCGACCGAGGCGTTCTTCGGTGAGAAGGACTATCAGCAGCTCACGCTGATCCGGCAGCTGGTGCGCGATCTGAATATGGATGTGCGGATCGTCGCGCTGCCGACGGTTCGCGAACCCGACGGACTCGCGCTCTCCTCCCGAAATCGGTATCTGGATGCGGCGCAGCGCGAATCGGCGCTGGCGCTGTCCGCGGCGCTGTCCGCGGGGCGGCATGCGGGCGCACTCGGCGCGGATGCCGTGCTCACGGCCGCGCGTGCGGTGCTCGACGCCGCCCCGGGTGTCGATGTCGATTACCTCGAACTGCGCTCGTCCACACTCGGTCCGACCCCGGCGAACGGCAATGCGCGGCTGCTCGTCGCCGCCAAGGTCGGCGCCACCCGCCTGATCGACAACACTGCCGTCGCACTCGGCGCACCCGTCGGCAGTGTTGTTTCGAGCGACCTGCAAGCAGTCGCTGGCGACGGCCATCCCACACTTCCCGATTCGCGCACCGCCGCGACCGACTCCCAGCCTGCCAAGGCCAACATTTAGGAAAGGCGACAGCGATGTTGCGCACCATGATGAAGTCGAAGATCCATCGCGCCACGGTGACCCACGCCGATCTGCACTATGTCGGTTCGGTGACCGTCGACCAGGATCTGCTCGACGCCGCCGATCTGCTCGAGGGCGAGCAGGTCTGCATCGTCGATATCGACAATGGCGCCCGGCTGGAGACCTATGTGATCGCCGGTGAACGCGGTTCGGGTGTTATCGGGATCAATGGCGCCGCGGCACATCTCGTACATCCGGGCGATCTGGTCATTCTGATCGCCTACGGCATGATGGATGAGCAGGAGCTGAAGGAGTACGCGCCGAAGGTTGTCTTCGTTGACGAGCGCAATCGGCCGACCGATCTCGGCGCCGATCCGGCGCACGCGCCGGATGGTTCCGGTCTGGTCAGCCCGCGCTCGCTGACCACCGTCTGATGCTACTGACCATTGATGTCCGAAATACGAGCATCGAGCTCGGATTGTTCTCGGGCAGTGGTAGTCACGCGAAGCTGGTACGGCACTGGCGGATGCATACCAATCCGCTGCTGACCGCCGATGAATTCGCCATGCAGGTGCGCGGGTTGGTCGGTACGCAGGTGGAAGAGATCATCGGAGTTTCGGCGCTGTCCACGGTGCCGCCGGTACTGCGCGAGATCCGATCGATGCTTACTCGCTATTGGGATCATGTACCGCATGTGGTGGTGGAACCCGGCGTGCGAACGGGTATTCCGCTGCTGGTCGACAATCCCAAGGAAATCGGCGCCGATCGCATCGTGAACACCCTTGCCGCACATCATCGTTTCGGCACGGCCGCGATTGTCGTGGATTTCGGCACCGCCACCACCGTTGATCTGGTATCGGCGAAGGGCGAGTTTCTCGGCGGGGTACTCGCACCGGGTGTGGAGATCTCCAGTGAGGCGCTGATCGAGCGCGCCGCATTGCGCCGGGTCGAGTTGGCCCGGCCGCGTTCGGTGGTCGGCAAGAACACCGTCGAAGCCATCCAATCCGGGGCGATTTTCGGCTTCGCGGGTTTGGTGGACGGCCTGATCGATCGGATTCGCGATGAATTCGACGCGTTCGCCGGTGACGATGTCGCGGTGGTCGCGACCGGCACCGCCGCACCGTTGATCGTGCCGGAATCGGAGACCATCGACCACCATGAGCCGCATCTCACGTTGACCGGATTGCGCCTGGTCTACGAGCGCAATCAGCGCCGTAAGGGTGGTTGATCTGCCCACCCGGGGTGCGCGCGCATGACCGGCCGCTTTGCCGTCGGTTTTTGCGCTGCTACACTCGCTCCCGTGTTTTCCCGCGTGCGCACCCAGGAGTGTTGTCGAGGCTGACCTGCCTCGACCGATCGAGGCTGACCAAGTCCCTCGACCGTTGACATACTCCTGGAGATTCGCTCATGCGTTCTTCTGTTCTTTCCGTCAATTCCGCACGTAGCGCCCTGACGGCCACCCCGCCGCTCGATCGTGCTGTCTCTTCCGCATTACCCACCCGCCTGCGTCCCGCCGATTTGCTCCGACTGACCGACGAGGGCGCCGAAGACGTACTCGCGGGACGCTACGACCATCTGTTGCCAGCCAATGGAATTTGGCCCGTCGAGGAGCGCTGGGCCACCCGGCTGCTCGCCGATGACGAGGTCGATGTCTGGCTGATCAGTTGGACACCGGGCAAGTCCACCGAATTGCACGACCACGCCGGATCACTCGGCGCACTGACCGTGCTTAGTGGCGCGCTCTCGGAATTTCGCTGGAACGGAACGGAACTGCGCCGCCGCACGCTGACCGCGGGCGACCAGGCATCTTTTCCGATCGGCTGGGTGCACGACGTAATGCGCGCACCGGCCGCCGCCGGCGACTCCTTGCCGGCCGCCGGAAACGGCACGGCTGAATCGGTCGGGCCGCTCGATCCCACCCTCAGCGTGCACGCCTATTCGCCGCCGCTCACCGCCATGTCCTATTACGAGGTGACCGGTCACGGCACCTTGCGCCGCACCCGAACCGTCCTCACCGACCAGCCCGAAGGTGATATGTAATGACCCGTTTGACCATCGATCAGATGCTCGAGAACGCACGGGCCCGGCTGAACCGCGTCTATGCCTTCGAAACGCCGAAGGCGGTCGACCGGGGCGCGATTCTGGTGGATATCCGGCCGCAGGCCCAGCGGGCCCGTGAGGGCGCACTGCCGGGTGCGCTGGTGATCGAACGGAATGTCCTGGAATGGCGCCTGGACCCGTCGAGTTCGGCCCGGTTGGCGCTGGCCACCGATCACGATGTGGAATGGATCATCGTCTGCTCGGAGGGCTATACCTCCAGTCTCGCCGCCGCGGCGCTACAGGAACTCGGGCTGCATCGGGCCACCGATGTGATCGGCGGCTATCAGGCTTTGAAGGCGGCCAGCCTGCTCGCGGTCGGCGTCCGTGCGCCGCACTTCGCCCGTGAGGTCGAGGCGCTGGCAACGCTCTAATTAGGGCGCAAACCACTTCCATCTCGAAACATAGCGGCGCGCAATGGCTTTCGGTCCGGCGCCGGTGCGCGCCCGGTATTCGCCGTGCCGGACAACGCCGGAAAACGGGCCGTTGTGGCCCGTTCCTGGCGCTGTCGATTCGGCTCCGGCCGGTCATCCCCGGGCGGCCCGCAAATCGATTTCCAGTGCCCGCTAGGGTTGTTGAACGTGAGCACCCCGAACACGCCTTCATCCGGTCGCTCCGCGGGTTCGGTTCCTGCGGGGCAAACCAACCGTCCCGCGCACGCCGCGGACGACGTTCCGGAGCAGATGCGGATTCGGCGCGAGAAGCGCGAGCGGCTGATCGCCGATGGTGGTGAGGCCTATCCGGTGGTGGTGCCGCGCACACATACCCTCGGCGAAATTCGGGCCGCCTATCCGGCGCTGGAGCCGGATAGCCAGACCGGTTTGCAGGTCGGTGTGGTCGGCCGCGTCATATTCATGCGCAATACCGGCAAGCTATGTTTCGCGACGCTGCAGGAGGGGGACGGCACCAAACTGCAGGCGATGATCAGTCTCAACAGCGTCGGCGCCGATGCGCTCGCGGCCTGGAAGGCCGATGTCGACCTCGGTGACTTCGTTTTCGTGCACGGTGAGGTGATCTCCTCGAAGACCGGGGAATTGAGCGTTATGGCCGATTCCTGGTCGATGTCGGCCAAGGCCCTGCGGCCGCTGCCGGTGGCGCATAAGGAGATGAACGAGGAGTCGCGGGTACGGCAGCGCTATGTCGATCTGATCGTGCGTCCCGAGGCCAGGGAAATGGCCAGGACCAGGGTCGCGGTGGTCCGCGCGATGCGCAATGCGCTCGAGCGGCGCGGCTTCCTCGAGGTGGAGACGCCGATGCTGCAGACGCTGCACGGCGGTGCGGCGGCGCGGCCGTTCAGCACCCATTCCAACGCCCTCGATATGGATCTCTACCTGCGAATTGCGCCGGAACTGTTCCTCAAGAGATGTGTGGTCGGCGGCCTGGAACAGGTCTTCGAGATCAACAGGAACTTCCGCAACGAGGGCGCGGACTCCACACATTCCCCGGAGTTCGCAATGCTCGAAACGTATCAGGCTTACGGCACCTACGATGACTCCGCGCGGATGGTTCGGGAATTGGTGCAGGAAGTTGCCGAAGAGGTCTTCGGTACCCAGGTGGTGACACTTGCAGATGGCACCGAATACGATCTCCGCGGCGAGTGGGCAACGGTGGAGATGTACCCATCGCTCTCCGACGCACTTGGCGTATCAGTGACACCGGAAACGTCGATCGAGGAATTGCGAGCGCTTGCCGATCGGGTCGGTCTGGAAATTCCCGAGGACAAGGGCTATGGCCACGGCAAACTGGTCGAAGAACTGTGGGAGCACCAGTATGGTGACAAGCTCTACGCACCGACTTTCGTACGCGACTTCCCGGTGGAGACATCTCCGCTGACGCGGCAGCATCGCAGCAAGCCCGGAGTTACCGAGAAGTGGGATCTCTATGTGCGCGGCTTCGAGTTGGCAACTGGCTATTCGGAGTTGGTCGATCCGGTGATCCAGCGTGAGCGGTTCGTGGATCAGGCGCGGTTGGCCGCACAGGGTGATGACGAAGCTATGGTGCTCGATGAGGACTTCCTTGCCGCGATGGAGCACGGCATGCCTCCGACAACGGGTACCGGTATGGGAATCGATCGCTTGTTGATGGCACTGACGGGATTGGGAATCCGGGAAACGATACTGTTCCCAATTGTGCGTCCAGTCACTCGCTGACGATCGGATTGCATAGCTCGGCCCTCGTCTTGGAATTTTCGGAATTCGGGGTATTCTTGCCTCGGGTAATCGGCCTAGTATGCGGGTCGCACGATTTCGAGAGGACGTTCATCTCATGGCAAAGAAGGTCACCGTTAGCCTGATCGACGATGTCGATGGTGAGTCCATCGCGGACGAGACCATTGAGTTTGCGATCGACGGTGTGTCGTACGAGATCGACCTGTCGTCGGCAAATGCGGCAAAGCTGCGCGACGGGCTGGAAGAGTGGGTTTCGAGTGCTCGGCGCGTCAGTGGTCGGCGCCGGGTCAAGGCCGCGGTCGCTGCTCCGGGTGCTGCGAAGAGCCGGGTCTCGATCGATCGTGAACAAAGCGCTGCAATTCGCGAGTGGGCGCGCCGGAATGGACACAAGGTGTCCGCGCGTGGGCGTATCTCGGCTGACATCACCGATGCGTACAACAAGGCCGCGAAGGGCTGAGTTCTTATTTTATTGGGCCGCCGCCCGGGCGAATCGTGCGACGCCGGGGCGGCGGCTCGTTTGTGATAGGCCTTCGATATGAAGATGGCCGAGAGTCGATTCGATCTTGCTCGCGGTACCAGGACGCGGCACCATGGAACTGTGCGTAGGGCGTCACTGGCGGTATGGAGAGATGAGGTATCGGCGCAGTGACTGGTTTCATCGGATCGTTGTTGCGATTCACTGATGACTCGGGTCGTCAGCAGGAGCTGATGCTCACCCCCGACCAGGAGCGCGTCACCATCGGGCGCTCCCCGCAGGCCGATCTGGCGCTGCGCTGGGACGCCGAGGTCTCGCGTCTGCATGCCGCGATCGAATACCTTGGCGCGCACTGGACAATCGTCGACGACGGCCTGTCTCGCAACGGCACCTTCGTCAACGGTGAACGACTCGTCGGCCGCCGCCGCCTGATGGCGGGCGATCGCATCCGGGTCGGCACCTCGCTGGTTTCGTTCCACGAATTCGGGGGCGTCGCCGATGACGCGACCCGAACCTCGACCGGCGCCATTCCCACGCTGCGCTCGCTGACCGATACCCAGCGGTCGGTGCTCATCGCGCTGTGCCGCCCTTATAAGAACGGTGCGGGTTTCGCAACTCCGGCTTCCAATCAGCAGATCGCCGAGGAATTGTTCCTCAGTGTCGATGCGATCAAGACTCACCTGCGGGCACTGTTCGCCAAGTTCGGCGTGGAAAATCTGCCGCAGAATCAGAAAAGGGTCCGACTGGCCGGTTTGGCCATGCAGAGTGGATTGATCTCTGACCGAGACTTGTGAGCCCATTCCCTGCGGAGTGTGGACGCTGGCTTAGGTAGCCGAGCTTCTCAACCATGGATGGTCTCGACGGCAACCGGTGTACTTGACTCATCATCGGACCGAGTAATTGGGACCAGGTCCGGGCTATGAGGCAGGAGAAATTCATGTTCGCGCTACGACTCGCCGCGCTGGTGGCGGCCACGCTCGCAACCGGCCTGATCGCGGGCGTCTTCTACGCTTATGCGACGTCGGTGATGCCCGCGCTGAATCGCACCGATGACCGCGCGATGATCGACGTGATGCAGAAGATCAACGTGGTCATCATCAACCCGTGGTTCATGATCGGGTTCATGGGCACGGTCGGGTTCACCGTCCTGGCGGCCGCACTGCACCTGGGCAAGGAGCATCGCACCACGCTGATCTGGCTCGGTATTGCCCTGGCGCTCAATGTGATCGCCTTCGCGGTCACCTCCGGATCGAATGTGCCGCTCAATGATCAACTGGCGGCCGCGGGCGATCCGG
Organism: Nocardia sp. NPDC004278; assembly: GCF_053602975.1. Lineage (NCBI taxonomy): Bacteria > Bacillati > Actinomycetota > Actinomycetes > Mycobacteriales > Nocardiaceae > Nocardia > Nocardia sp. NPDC004278. Next base: position 317,610 of record NZ_JBSGEQ010000008.1, on the reverse strand, counting down.
CTCAGATCGCCGATCTGGCCAAGGTGCGCGCCGATTTCGAATCCGCTTGGGTGCGTTGGAATATCATTCGGGCGATCCTGCACACGCTGGCCTTCCTGGTGCTGAGCGGTGCGCTGTTCGTTGCCGGTATCCAGCACGGACGCACACAGGCCTCGGGTTCGGCTGCTACCCAGCAGGTTTCGCCGGCACAGCCGGTGCCCGCCGGAGTGCAGACCGCAGGTCAGCCGTACCGCGCGCCGATTATGGCCCAGCAGTCCGCATTTCGGTCGGCGGCCGGGCAGTACGCCGCGCACCCGGCGGGGGCGCAGCACCTCGGCTAGGACCGGGCTCGTACCCGACCGAGTCGCTCGCCCGGCCAACCGGACGCCAAGGCAGTCCTCGCGGTCGCCGTACTCCTACTCGCTATCTGTACCGCCGCCGGTGGGTCGATCACTGATCGACCCACCGGCGGCGGTTTTTGCGATGACAAGTGGCGAATCCGCCAGGGCGGAGCGCGTTCTCGCGGACCGATGCGCGGCGGGCACACCTGATTTCGTCATACTGGTCACCGCGCCCGGTGCTGTGGGCAATGCAGCCGCCACGGCCGCGGGAACGCCCCTGACGGCCGATCTACGGGCCGAAAACGGCTGACGCCGGCTGTCGGGTGCCGCGGAACCGGGACGGCAATCGCGCCCGCATTGATTCGGGTGTGACAATGCCGGTCACGCCGATGCCGCAGTTGGTCGCGGCCGGGAATCGGGCGAACACCGTGGTCACCACCGACCTGGAAGGCCGCCGAAAGGGGCAACCAGCCGAACGCGACCAGCTGGAAACCGGGAAGCGCCGCCAGTGCGCCGTAGCGAACGAACTTCTCACGATCGGGCCGCCCGCTCGTCTGCGCTTGGCACAATTGGATGACCAGGTAGTCGATCTTCGGCGACTTGACCGAAGTGCCTCCGTGACGGCCATAAGTTGCGCTACGTTCTGGAACAGGTTCCAGATTTTGGAGGTCTCCATGCGGCGTGTTCCAGGGTCTGCACTCGCTATCGCCGTACTCGCCGCGCTATGGGTCGGCGCGGCCGGTCCGGCGCAGGCGGAGTATCCGGTCGACTACAACTTTTTCGCGGGTATCCCGAATGAGCTGATCAGTCATGGTGGGTCGCTGCCGGGGTCGAACGACTGGTCGTGCCAGCCGAGTGCCGAGCATCCGAATCCGGTGGTGCTCGCGCACGGCACCGGCGGCGGTGCGCAGACCAATTGGGGCCTCTACGTGCCGCTGCTCGCCAACGAAGGTTACTGCGTCTTCTCGCTGACCTATGGCGCCCACGACCTGCCGTGGCCGATCTCGGCGGTGGGTGGGATGCTGCCGATCGAGCAGAGCGCAGTGCAGTTCGGCGCATTCGTGGATCGGGTGCTCGCGGCGACCGGAGCGGCCAAGGTGGACGTGGTCGGACATTCGCAGGGCACGGTCATGCCGAACTACTACGCGAAGCGCCTCGGCGGTGCGGGCAAGATCGATAAGTATGTATCGATCGCACCGGCCTGGCTCGGATCCAATGCGGGCGGCAGCGCGGATATGGCGGCCTTCGCCGACCGGCTCGGGGCCGGACCCTTCTTCCGTGCAGCGGTGGGTTCGCTGTGCCAGGCCTGTATCGAGCTGCTGCGCGACTCCGCATTCCTGACCGACCTCAATAGCGAGGGCGTATATGTCCCCGGCATCACCTACACCAACATCATGACCAGTCTCGACGAGATCGTCGTTCCCTACACCTCGGGCTTCGTCACCGGGCCGAATGCCACGAACATCGTCGTACAGGACGGCTGCGCCGCCGACTTCTCCGATCATCTGGCCATCGCGGGTAGCCCCCGCGCCGCCCGCTTCGTCCTGAATGCCCTCGATCCGGCGCATGCGCGCGAGGTACCGTGCGAATACGTGCCGCCGTTCACCGGCTAACGCCACGCCTGGGAAGCTCGGAGGGCGATTTCGCTGAGGGCAAAACCTGAGCGGAAACGTATCCCGCAACGAGCACGTTATGAGTGAATGACCGTGCTGTCGCCGGTCCCCAATAGGGTGGACTGGAGGCGGCGTAATCCCCTGCCAACTAGAGTGGAGGCCGGGGCCGCAACCCCCGGGCTTCATGGCAGGCTGACGCCAAAGAAGCGTCGGACGCCAGAATGTCGGAGCAGGAGAGTGAGGGAGCGATGTTCGAGAGGTTCACCGACCGCGCGAGGCGCGTCGTTGTCCTGGCCCAAGAAGAGGCCCGGATGCTCAACCACAACTACATCGGCACCGAGCACATCCTGCTTGGGTTGATCCACGAGGGCGAGGGCGTAGCGGCAAAGTCGCTGGAATCCCTTGGTATTTCGCTGGAGGGTGTGCGCAGCCAGGTGGAGGAGATCATCGGCCAGGGCCAGCAGGCCCCGTCCGGTCACATCCCGTTCACCCCGCGTGCCAAGAAGGTGCTGGAACTGAGCCTGCGCGAGGCGCTGCAGCTCGGCCACAACTACATCGGCACCGAGCACATTCTGCTCGGCCTGATCCGTGAAGGTGAGGGTGTCGCGGCGCAGGTGCTGGTGAAACTGGGTGCCGATCTCAATCGGGTGCGCCAGCAGGTCATCCAGCTGCTGTCCGGATATCAGGGCAAGGAACCGGTGGAATCCGGTTCGCGCGGCGAGGCCGGGACCCCGTCCACCTCGCTGGTGCTCGACCAATTCGGTCGCAACCTGACCCAGGCCGCCCTCGAGGGCAAGCTCGACCCGGTCATCGGCCGCTCGAAGGAAATCGAGCGCGTCATGCAGGTGCTGAGTCGCCGCACCAAGAACAACCCGGTCCTCATCGGCGAGCCCGGTGTCGGTAAGACCGCCGTGGTCGAGGGTCTGGCACAGGCCATCGTCAACGGTGAGGTCCCGGAGACGCTCAAGGATAAGCAGCTCTACACCCTCGACCTGGGTTCCCTGGTCGCGGGCAGCCGCTACCGCGGTGACTTCGAAGAGCGCCTGAAGAAGGTGCTCAAGGAGATCAACACCCGCGGCGACATCATCCTGTTCATCGATGAGCTGCACACGCTCGTCGGCGCGGGTGCCGCCGAGGGCGCCATCGACGCGGCCTCGATCCTGAAGCCGAAGCTGGCCCGCGGCGAGCTGCAGACCATCGGTGCGACCACCCTCGACGAGTACCGCAAGTACATCGAAAAGGACGCCGCCCTGGAGCGCCGGTTCCAGCCGGTGCAGGTCGGCGAGCCGACGGTCGAGCACACCATCAACATCCTCAAGGGTCTGCGCGACCGCTACGAGGCACACCACCGGGTGTCCATCACCGACGGTGCGCTGGTGGCCGCCGCGACGCTGGCCGACCGCTACATCAACGACCGGTTCCTGCCGGACAAGGCGATCGACCTGATCGACGAGGCCGGTGCGCGTATGCGCATCCGTCGCATGACGGCTCCGCCGGACCTGCGCGAATTCGACGACAAGATCGCCGATGCGCGCCGGGAGAAGGAAAGCGCCATCGACGCGCAGGACTTCGAGAAGGCGGCGCGACTGCGCGATAAGGAAAAGCAGCTGGTCGCCAAGCGCGCCGAGCGCGAAAAGCAGTGGCGCTCCGGTGATCTTGATGTCGTGGCCGAGGTCGACGACGAGCAGATCGCGGAAGTGCTGGCCAACTGGACCGGTATTCCGGTGTTCAAGCTCACCGAGGAGGAGACCACCCGTCTGCTCCGCATGGAGGACGAGCTGCACAAGCGGATCATCGGCCAGGAGGATGCGGTCAAGGCCGTCTCCAAGGCGATCCGTCGCACCCGTGCCGGTCTGAAGGATCCCAAGCGTCCCTCGGGCTCGTTCATCTTCGCCGGTCCGTCCGGTGTCGGTAAGACCGAGCTGTCCAAGGCGCTGGCGAACTTCCTGTTCGGCGACGACGACGCGCTCATCCAGATCGATATGGGCGAGTTCCACGACCGCTTCACCGCATCGCGGCTCTTCGGTGCCCCGCCCGGGTACGTGGGCTACGAAGAGGGCGGCCAGCTCACCGAGAAGGTGCGCCGCAAGCCGTTCTCGGTCGTTTTGTTCGACGAGATCGAAAAGGCACATCAGGAGATCTACAACACCCTGTTGCAGGTCCTCGAGGACGGTCGTCTCACCGACGGTCAGGGTCGCACGGTCGACTTCAAGAACACCGTGCTGATCTTCACCTCGAACCTGGGTACCTCGGATATCTCCAAGGCCGTCGGCCTGGGCTTCACCCAGTCCAACGCCGAGGGTTCGAACTACGAGCGGATGAAGCTCAAGGTCAACGACGAGCTGAAGAAACACTTCCGTCCCGAGTTCCTCAACCGCATCGACGACGTGATCGTCTTCCACCAGCTGACCACGGACCAGATCGTGGAGATGGTGGACCTGATGATCGGCCGCGTCGCCACGCAGCTGAAGAACAAGGACATGGAGATCGAGCTGTCCCCGCAGGGCAAGGCACTGCTCGCCAAGCGCGGCTTCGATCCGGTGCTCGGCGCCCGGCCGCTGCGCCGGACCATCCAGCGCGAGATCGAGGACCAGCTGTCGGAGAAGATCCTCTTCGGCGAGATCGGTCCGGGTCAGACCATCGTGGTCGACGTCGAGGGCTGGGACGGCGAGGGCTCCGGCGAGAACGCCAAGTTCACCTTCACCGGTAAGGCGAAGCTGACCAAGGCGCCCGCGACGGAGGAGAAGCCGGAGGTCGTGCTCACGGGTGCCGGCGAAGGCACCGTGGCCGAGGCCGCCAGCGAATAGGCTCGTACGGCTGGAAGATGCCGCCCACCGGATTTCCGGTGGGCGGCATTTTTCTGGAATTCGCAGGTTTGCGCAGCGGCGTACCGTGGTGAGCGTTCATCGAATAACAATCACGGGGGTGCTGGATGACAAATTCAGATCAGACGCTGATCGCCGTACTGCTGGATCGCTCGGGTTCCATGCAATCGATCAAATCCGATACCGAGGGCGGCTTCGATGCCTACATCGAGGAGCAGCGCAAGGTGCCGAAGACGACGCTGGTGACGCTCGCGCAATTCGATACCGAATACGAACTGGTCTATGCGAATCGGCCCATCGGCGAGGTGCCGCCGCTGAGCCTGCAACCGCGCGGCGGTACCGCGCTCTATGACGCGCTGGGGCGGCTCGTGACCGACGTCGGCACCGAACTCGCCGCCCGGCCCGAGCATGAGCGTCCGGGCACGGTGATCGTCGTGGTGCTCACCGACGGGCACGAGAATTCCAGTCTGGAGTGGACGCATGCTGCGGTGCGGGCGCTGATCACCCAGCAGCAGGAGGTGTACGCCTGGGACTTCGTCTTCCTCGGCGCGAATATGGACGCGGTGGCCGTCGGCTCTGAACTGGGCTTCGATCCGCGTCGCTCGCTTACCTACGGTGCGACACCGGCTGGTACGGCCGGTGTATTCGCTTCAGCGGCGGCGTATTCGGCGCGGCGCAGTATGGCCGCGCCCGGACAGGCAGTGGCCGGTTTCACCGATGCCGAACGGCGGGCGGCGAATCCGGACGGTCAGTAGTTTCCGGATTGGTGCGGGCGCGCTATATCAGCGCAACGCCGCGGCCGCGAGAATTGGCGACCGCGGCGTTGCGCACCAGCGGTTAGACAGTGGAATTCGCGAACCGGGCCAGTGCCGGGGCGAAGGCATCGGCCAGTTCGCCCGGGACGATCAGTTCATCGATTCCGTACTTCTCCCTGCGGTATTCGAGCACCTCGGCGATGGTCGCCGGATCGCGGTCCAGCACACTCGCCGATCCGGCCGCCCGCAGGCCAGCCGCGGTGAGACCGAGCCGCTTGCTCAGCCAGAACGGCAGCTTATCGCCGATGCCGACCAATTGGTGGGTGAAGCGCACATCGCGATCGGTGTTGTCGCGGACCACCCGGACCATCTCGGCGAGATCGGCCTCGGTGGCCTCCGGCCCGGCGGCCAGTAGTACCCGATCGGCGAAATCCGATGCGACAGTGAGCATTCGAGGTCCGTTCGCGGCGACGATGATCGGCGGCGCCGGATCGACCTGTTCGCGTACCGCCCGCACGGTGGCGATGAGTTGCGCACGGCGCTCGGCCGCCGAACCCCAAGGCATACCGAGCCGTTCGGCCTCCGCACGCGCATCGGGACGCCCCGACCCGATGCCGAGTTCGAATCGCTGGTCCGAAAGCAGTTGCAATGCGGCGATTTCCCGCACCGTGACGGCTGGGGCGCGCAGCGGAGCGGCCAGCACGTTCGGACGCAGCCGGACCGTGGTGGTCACCGCCGCGGCGGCTGCGAGCGCAGGGAAGGGCGAAGGGGTGTTCAGTGTGTCCGGGAGCAGGATGGTGCGGTAGCCCTGTTGCTCGGCGCCGCGTGCCGCGCGGGCCCATTCGGCACCCGAGCGGGGTGTGATGACGATTCCGAAGGTCATGCTCATGGTGTGGTCTCCCGTGATTCGGGTCGAATGATCATTGGTTCGAATGACGACCGTGTGCTGGTGGCCGATATCTATCGGGCAAACGTTCGTTGCGATGCCCGCCGCACGTGGGCTAGGGCGGCGGGTCGTCGAAACGCTTGTGGCTCAAGTCGTGGGACTTTCCCCGCGCGTTTTGCCTACGCGTTCGCGAAGTACCGCCAGTCGGCTCCGATATTGGTCCTCAGTGATCTCACCGCGGGCGAATGCAGTACGCAGCGCATCGATTCCGCTCTGGTGTCCCCAGAACCGCCGCCGCGCGAAGACGACAATCACAACGAAGGTGATCCAGAACAGCAATGGAAAGATCCAGAAGAACGGCCAGGGATGCCAGCGGTCGTCATAGTGATCGGCCAAAAAGGTCATGGCCTCGGGTTGTGTGAAAATGTTCATGCCCCAACCCTGCTCCGGACACCGCCTGGCGGACATCGGCCTGCCGACGATATTCGTCCTACGCCTGTACGCGTATGCGTTGGGTCGGGAAGCGCCGCCGACGCCGGATATGCCCATTGTTCGCTGGTCGGTGACACCGCGCGTAGGGCGCAGTTGGCCAGGACGTTGCTGGCGTCGTCCGGTGACGACGATCAGCGAATCGACCGCGCACCGTTGGTCGAAGCAGCACCCCGCCATCCGGGGTGTTCGGCTGCCGCGAGGGGTACGCAGACTCGGCAAATGGACTGTCTCGCATAGCCACTGGGCTCCTCGCACACCTTATGCGATATGCGAGGAGCCGGGAAGTCAGGCGAGGGCGGCGTCGAGGGTGATGTTGTCCACTCCGGCGAGGGCCTTGCTGACCGGGCAGCCCGCCTTGGCGGCGGCCGCGGCGGCGGCGAAACCGTCGGCGTCCAGGCCGGCGACCCGCCCGCGGACGGTCAGTTTGATGGCGTTGATGCGGAAACCGCCATCGGGGTCCGGGCCGAGGGTCACGTCGGCGGTGACATCAAGGGTCTCGGGAGTGCCACCCGCATTGGCGATCTGCGCCGAAAGGGCCATGGCGAAGCAGGAGGAGTGGGCGGCCGCGATCAGTTCCTCGGGGCTGGTGGTGCCATCGGCATCGTCGGCAGCGCGCTTGGGGAAGGAGACGTCGTACTTACCGACACCGGAACTGGCCAGCTCGACCTGGCCGGAACCGTCCTGAAGGCCGCCGGTCCAAGCGGTGCGCGCGGTACGTGTGGGCATCACAGTCCTTTCGACAATGTGTGAATCACGATTCGCAGACGAACCTACCCTCGCCGCGGCTGCGACGGGTTCGAAGGCTCCAGCCCGTGTGTGCTTACCGCTCGGCCGGTTCCGCGGTGCGCTGGTCGAGTTGTTCGAGGACCATCGGCCAGGCCTGTGCATGCCGGTCGCGAGCGGCCTCGTCGGCAAATCCCGCATGTGCCAGGCGAAGTCGGGTGCCGGAATCCTTCGGCGTGAATTCGATCGTCACCACGGTTTCGGTCCCCTCGGTGCCGCCGGCACCGGTCACCCAGGTCAGTTCGGCCAAGTGGTCCGGTACCAGGCGCAGGAACCGTCCGTAGTGCGGGCTGCGCATGCCCTCATATTCGGTTTCGAAGAAGAACGGCTCGTTCACGGTGGGGCGCATGAGCACCGAGCCGGGGGCCGCGAACCACTGGTCGAACCGCTCGGTCCAGGCACGGTAGAGCACCGGCGGCGGCGCGGCCATCGCGCGCTCGACCTCGAGCCCATAGGGCCGCGAGGACAGATCGGGTACCCGCACCGGTTCGACCATGGTTCGGACTGTACCGCCGCGCGTCCTCATTCCGGATTGGTGACGCGCGCGAGCACGATGCCGCCGAGGATCAGCGATAGCGATAACAGGCGACCCGCGCTCAGCGGATCCTTATTGACCACCACGCCGAGGCCGATGGCCCCGACCGCGCCGATTCCGGTGAAGATCGCATATGCGGTGCCGACCGGCAGTGTCTGCATGGCCCGCGACAGCAGGTACACCGCGACCGCGCCGAGTACGAAGCAGATGATGGTGGGGACGAGGCGGGTGAAATTCTCGGTCGGCTTGATGCTCTGCGACCAGATGATCTCCACCAGTCCGGCGACGCCGAGAACAATCCAATTCATCGGTATTCCCATCCTTTCGAGCCGTCGCTAGCGGCCGGCCAGCTTGTGCGCGGATTCCATTGCGGCGGACAGGGAATCGTCGTGTTTGCCGCGCAAATGCGCCAGCGCCGGGTCCTGTCGGGCATTGGCGAGTTCGGCATTGACGAATACGGTGTCGGTGACGGCGAAATGGCCAGCGAAGAAGTCGCGCAGATAGCGCTCCTGATAGTCGAAGGCCGCCTTCGGTGCGCCGGGCGCGTAGGACCCGCCGCGTGCGGTGGTGACGACGAATCGTCTGTCGCCCAATGACATTCGCGGAAAGGTCACCTGGTCCAGCCAGGCCTTGAGCGCGGCCGGGATCGAGTAGTTGTACATCGGGGTGCCGATCAGGATCACGTCGGCGGCCAGCAGCTCGGCCAGCAGCGGTTGCACGATCGACCAGGCGGCGGACTGTTCCGGTGTATGGACCAATTCGGCGAGGCGGTCCAGATCGGTCGTGGGCTGGGCGAGGACGGCGTCACACAGTTCGGTCCATGCCTCGTCGATGAAGGGCACCGGCTCGGCTGCCAGGTCGCGGTAGATATAGCCGCCGTCGGGATTCGCGGCGCGCCAAGCCTCGGCGAATTCGGCGCTCAGTTCCCGGCTGATGGAACGGCGCCGGGCGCTGGCATCCAGATGCAACAACGTGCTCATGATCGGCCTCTTCTGTAACGACGGAACTAACTGGACATTGTGTCCAGTTGGTGACGAGGTCGACTCTAGCCACAACTGGACATTCTGTCCACTTACTTCGGATATCGAGTACAGTCGGGGTCATGACCAGCGATACGGACCTGCTCGGCGGGCATTCGGCCGTGCCGCCGACCGAGCGGGCGGATGCGGCCCGCAATCGGGCCAAGGTGCTCGCCGCTGCCGCCGAACTGTTCGCCACTCGGGACCCGCGCACCGTGACGATGGATGACATCGCCAAGGCGGCCGGGGTCGGGCGTGGCACGCTGTATCGCCGCTACCCGGATAAGAATTCGATCGCGGTCGCATTGCTCGACGAACATGAACGCGCCTTGCAGGAGAAGCTGCTGCGCGGTGATCCGCCGCTCGGCCCCGGTGCCCCACCAGCAGAACGGCTCGCCGCCTTCTATGCTGCGATGGTCGAATTACTCGACGGGCATGCGGATTTGGTGCTCGGCGCGGAGACCGGTGGTGCGCGATTCGCGACCGGTGCGTATAGCTTCTGGTTTCTGCATATGCGGTCACTGCTGGTGGCCGGGGGCATCGAGGAACCGGATGCCATGGTCGATCCGCTGCTCGCGCCGCTGGCCGCCGAGGTCTACCAGCATCAGCGCGGACGTGGCCTCAGTACCGCCCAGATCACCGCGGCACTGACCGAGCTGGCCCATTCCGTGCTTTCCGATCGCCCCGGAAACCGCGAAAACCGCTGACGAACTGTTGTCCGCCAACGGTTTCGGTGCCTGGTGGATCAGACCATATCGCGCCGGTGCACCAGCCACATCGTGGCCGCCGCGAAGAGTGCCACATACGCCACCAGCGCGATGAGCGACTGGGTCCGCGACAGGATGTCGAGCACCCCCGGTGTCGATGGCCCGTCCACGGTCCGCATCGCCCCGGCCATCGAGCCCGCCGCGGTCCCGGGCAGATGATCGGTGAGCACCTCGAGCGGGCTGAAGATGGCCGCGACACCGCGCAGCAGGTTCTCCACCACCAGCACCCAGACCAGGCCGAGGCCGACGGCCAGCGCCGGACCGCGGGCGATGGCCCCGATCAGTGCGCCCGCCAACGTCCACATCCCGAGAATCGCTGTGCCGGTGATGATTCCGTTCACCGCCTGGCCGAGGTCAGGCAGTGCGAGCGACTGGGATCGGGTTGTCGCGATGATCGAGGCGACCCCGAGATCCACCACGAACGCGACGCATACCAGCGCGATAACCGTGAGCGCCAGGCCGATCAGCGTGCCGCTGATCGCATTGGTCCGCGACGGCCCCTGGGTGAGCACGGTTTTCCAAGTACCCCAGCCATATCCGCTGCCAATGGTCAGCGCGCCGAGAATGAGCATCAACGCACCACCGAACATCGCCATGCCCTGGGTGAATACCTCGGGCACCGCCGCGGGCAACATCTGGTGCAGCAGTACGTCTTTCGGCACACCATTCGACATTGTCCGCATATCGCCGGAGGTGTAGGCGAGATAATTGAACAGGTAGGCGAACGTGAGATTCAGCAGAATCCAGGTGCCGAGAATGATCCAGAACGCTGGCCACTTGCGCAGTCGCAGCATTTCCGCCTTCGTGCTCGCCAGCAGATCTTTCATTGCCTGCCCATTCATTTCACCGGCTCCAGTTGGGTCATTTCGATGAACACTTCCTCCAGGGACTTTTCATCGGTCCGCAGTTCCAGCAGATCCGCGCCCGATTCGACGACCGCGCGCGCGACCGCAGGGGCGGTGGCCGCACCGGCCTCGATCCGAATACCGCCCGCGGTCAGCAATGCCGAGCGCTCGCCGACCACCCGGCGCACCGCGGGGAATGCCACCTCCAGTGGTTCGGCTCGCAGCAAAAGTGAAGAGGCGCCGCGCAATTCGGTGACCGTGGACTCGGTGAGCAGCTTGCCGCCGGAGATCACCCCGACGTGATGGCAGATCTCCTGCACTTCGCTCAACATATGGCTGGACAGCAGGACGGTATGCCCGTCCCCAGCGAGAGTCGTGATGAGTTCGCGCATTTCGGCCATGCCCTGTGGGTCGAGGCCATTGGTCGGCTCATCCAGGATCAGCAGATCGGGGCCGCCGAGCAGGGCCGCGCCGACGCCGAGGCGCTGCTTCATACCGAGGGAGTAGGTGCGGAATTTATCGTCGGCACGGTTGGCGAGGCCGACGCGGTCGAGCGCCTCCGCCACGTCGGCACTGTCGAGGCCGCGGTACTTCGCGAGCACCCGCAGGTTATCGCGACCGGTGAGATAGGGATAGAAGCCGGGACCCTCGATGAGGACGCCGATGCGACGAACCACCGCCGGATCGCCGGGCGGGTGTCCGAGCACGGTGGCGGTACCGGCGCTGGGGCGGATCAATCCGACCAGCATGCGCAGCGTGGTCGTTTTACCCGCCCCGTTCGGGCCGAGGAAGCCGTAGATCTCGCCGGGTGCGACAGTCATATGGACGCCGTCGACGGCGGTGTGGGTGCCGTAGCGTTTGGTCAACCCCGCGGTGACCACGATGGAATCTGTCATGTACCGAGAATCCGCTTCCGACCAGGGCCGACACATCCGTCGCGCGGCGACGTTCGACCTACGTACCGCGGCCTACGAAGCACCGTGATACCGGACGCGACGACTGATTTCGTGAGCACCCGGGCGACTCGTCGCCGAACGCGCAGAAACTGGCTGTCACCTCGGCCGTCGGCCCGCGACGCGATTGTCGGGGCACCAACGGCGGGCCAGATATTCGGGGAGGCGGGGGAGCATACGTAGCGCGATGGACGTCTCAGCGGGGTCGGGCTAATAGGCTGCAAGTGTGACAGCGCCAGGGGAATCGAAACGTGGTCCGGTCGTGCAGGACTGGGTCCTCGCGCTCGTCGTCGCGGTGATCCAGCTCGGTGGGGGCCGCAATGCCAACCTGCGTCAGACCGGAGTGCACACGATCGACGCACTCGGCTATGTGCTGTTGCTCGTCGGGCCGGTCGCATTGCTGCTGCGGCGTTCGTATCCGCAGCCGGTGTTGCTCGTGACGATCGCGTCCTGCGCGGTGTACCTATTGCGCGGCTACGGCTATGGCCCGATCTTCATTTCGCTGGTGATCGCGTTCATCTCCGCCGCGATCGTCGGATCACGCTGGTGGACATATCCGCTTGCCCCGATCGGCTATCTCGCACTGGTCTGGCCGCTGCCCGCGATCGTCGGACATCCCGCGAATCCCTGGCTGGCATTCGGGATGATCGCCTGGCTCGGTGTGCTCGTCGCGATCGCGGAGGGGATTCGTCAGCGCCAGGCGGTGCTGGTGGCGCGCAGGCAGCGCGCCGAGGCGGCGCGCCGCGATGCGGAGGCACAGCGCGAACGGCGGGCCAGCGAGGAGCGCCTTGCCATCGCGCGTGAGCTGCACGACGTACTGGCACACAGTCTTTCGCTGATCAATGTGCAGTCCTCGGTGGCACTCGAGCTGTTCGACAAGAAGCCGCAGCAGGCCCGATCGGCGCTGGCGGCGATCAAGACGGCGAGTAAGGACGCGCTGGCCGAGGTGCATACGCTCTTGCATTCGATCCGCAACGGCAGCTCGCCGCCGGACACGCAGGACGTGCGCGAATCCGGCGCCGACAGCGCGTCCGAATCCGCGATCGGACACCGCGATTCCGAACGGGCCCAAGACAATTCGACTGTCCACACCAACGGTGCCGCCGAAGCGCGGCCGCCCGCCCCGCGCAGCCCCGCACCGAGCATCGAGGATCTGGACGCACTGTTGCAGCGCGCCCGCGCCGCCGGTCTCACCGTCGACACCCGCATTATCGGCACCGCCCACAAATTGCCGAGCGTCGTCGATGTGGCGGCGGCGCGCATCATTCAGGAATCGCTGACCAATGTGGTCCGGCACGCGCCGGGCGCCCCGGCCGCGGTGACCGTGCGCTATGCCGCCGATTCGGTCGAGATCACCATCGACAATGCCCGCGCCAGCACGCCACAATCGAAGTCCGGAACGAGCGGGGGCAATGGCATTCTCGGCATGCGCGAGCGCGCACATGCCCTCGGCGGCCAGCTCATCGCGGGTCCACGGCCGAGCGGCGGGTTCCGGGTGGTGGCCCGGCTACCGTCCCGGGTGGGGGCACCGAAGGAGGCGCAATGAACAAGGAGACGGGTGGGATTCGGGTAGTGGTCGCCGACGATCAGGCCCTGGTACGCGGCGGATTCGTCGCGCTGCTCGAGGCGCAGGACGGTATCGAGGTGGTCGGCGAGGCCGATAACGGTGAACAGGCCGTCCGGATGACCCGCAGTCTGATCCCGGATGTGGTCCTGATGGATATCCGAATGCCGGTTCTGGACGGCCTCGCCGCCACCCGCATGATCGCCGAGGATCCGAAGCTCGCCGGGGTGAAGGTCGTCGTACTGACCACCTTCGAACTCGACGAGTACGTCTTCGAGGCAATGCGCGCCGGTGCGACCGGTTTCCTGGTCAAGCACACCGAACCCGCCGACCTGGTCCGCGCCGTCCGAGTGGTGGCCGCCGGTGACGCCCTGCTCTCACCCGGCGTCACCCGCCGCCTCATCGCCGAATTCTCCGCCCACGCCAAACAGCCGCCACCGGCCGCCTTCACCGAACTCACCGACCGCGAACGTGAGGTCATGACCCTGGTCGCCGAGGGCCTTACCAATGCCGAAATCGGCGAACGCCTGTTCATGAGCCCCGCCACCGCCCGCACCCATGTCAGCCGCATTCTGATGAAGCTGGACGCCCGGGACCGCACCCAATTGGTGGTCATGGCCTACGAATCCGGCCTGGTCCGTCCCGGCTGGCACTGACCACACACACGGCTCAGGAGCGGAAGTATCGACGGGCACTCGGCCGGTACATTGCGGGGATGGCCACCAGGACGGCCAGGATGTGCGCGGTACGGAAGATTCCGGTGATCACCGCGGCGGCGGTGAGGTTATCGAACAGGTCGCCGATTTCCCTGGCGGATAACGTGGCCGCCAGCGGCTCGATGATCAGCGAGGCCATGCCGATCACGCCGATGCCGAAGGTGAGCACGATCCTGGCCCAGCGGGCGCCGCGCGCCATGTGGACGGCGACCCCGAGCACCACTAGATATATAACGCCGCGAACGGCCAGACCTGTTGTGAGAGAGCCGATATCGGCATTCGTCCGGTCCAATTGCACGGCGGTGTAGGTTATGGCCTCGCCGACACCGCACAGCAATGCGATGACGAGCCCGATGAATGCGACGGAAACCGAGCGCGGTGGGTGGGTGCGTGGCCGTATGGAAAAGGCAGTGCCGGTCATGACACCGACACTGCCCTTGGCAATCCGAATTCCGGATCAGCCTGCGGTAGTGACCGGCTCTCGTACCGGAGTGCTACCGCGCGTGGCGAATTCGGTGAGTGCCGCGAAACCGAGGCCGAGGCAGGCCCACAGCGTGGCCGTCTCGCCGAGCGACGCCGCACGGAACTGCCACAGCAGCGCGGCCGGGAAGTCGTCGGTCACCTCATTGATGCCCGGCAGCAGAATGTAGCCCAGCACGACGATCAGGACGAACGCACCGACCCCCGCGATCAGCCGGAGCGTATCGAGTTGCGCGGCAAGCAGTTTGTAGACGTACACCCCGATGCCGACCGCGGCCAGACCGAGCAGCACCGCCGCCAACCACAGCAGGGTCCGCTGGTTGATGGTGTCCGGATCGCCGACGGCGGGTGGATTGGCCGGGTACTTGAAGAACGGCACCGCCACGATCGCGGCCCAACCGGCCAGTGCCAGCCCGAGCGCGAGCTTCGGCCCCGACAGCGTGGAGTACCTGCGCGCGAAATACGCGACCGAACCGAATATGGCCCCGAGTGCGAGCCCGGCAAGTCCGAGCGCCAAGAATTGCCCCGCCTGCTGTCCGGACCGGCTGACCAGCGGCTCGTCCTCGTCACCGTGGGTATGCCCGGCCGGTTCCTGAGCGTGGTCGGCGGCCTTCTCCTTGGCGGTATTGGCCTCTTCGATGGCAATGGCGGCCTCGATTTTGGGCTCGCCGACGAAATAGCCCACTGTCGCGGCCAGCAGACCGGCGATGAGACCGGCCAGCAGGCCACGGAGCAGCAGGGTCTTGAGCGAACCGATCAATGGCACGGCACACCGAGCAGGTGACGTCCATCGTGCATCAGCTCGTGCAGGTACATCCCGCTGCGCGAGATGACACCCTGGTCGAAGCCGACCAGGTACAGGGTGAGCAGTGCGAGTAGAACGACGCCCACTGCGATGAGCAGCGTGCCGAGCGAATCGGTGGCCCGACTCGGTGAATGCGCGATAGCCATTCGAGTCCTCCTAGGGATGCGCGTCCCGTGAGTTGGTGATGCGAAGGTGCCGGTGTCTGGCTTTCCGGCACCAAGGACTCGGTGCAAGAACACAGTGGCGCGACCGCTTCGGAATCTCACCGAATTACCGCGTCACCCTCGCGTTTGTCATTCAAACTGTCGCATCTGGCCGCATCCGCCGTCAACACAACCGCGCCTTGCCCACCACGCGGTGGGGCGCGTCGCACGCCGGTGCTGGCCAGCGGATTTCAGGATGCGGACTTGCCCGCGACGTCCAGCACGACCTCGAACTCGAGCAGCGATGCACCCGTCGAAACCGGCTTCTGCCGCTCGCCCGCATGCGCCTCCCGCGCGGGTCCGTCGCGCCATGCCGCGAACGACTCCTCCGAATCCCACTGGGTCACAACGAAGTACCGGTTCTCCCCGGCCACCGGCCGCAGCAACTGGAAGCCGAGGAATCCGGGCGAGCCCTCGACCGCGTGCGCGCGATGGGCGAACCGCTTCTCCAACTCGGGGCCAGCGCCCTCTGGAACCTCGATCGCATTGATCTTCACAACAGCCATGGCTTCGACCATACGTCTGCCCCATTCGGCCACCCCGTAGCGCATGCGCTGGCGCGTCGACGCGCGACTCTGCCACTGGGGAAGCGAGTCTTACGAGCGACCCCGTTCACGCCGCCTCGCGTCCGGGAAGGAGCGGCCATCGAACTCGGCCGAGTCGTCGAAGCGCGTGCGGCGCAGGCGCGGGGTTCGGCTGCTGGGCAGGTGTAGATGTAGCGCCGAACTGCCCGCCTTCAGGTGACTCCGATGTAGCGAGTCTTACAAGTGACCCGGTTCGCGGCTCGTCTCGCGGCCGAGTCCTCGAAGCGCATGCGCCGAGCCGCGAGCCTCGGCCGCTGGGCACGTATGCATCCAGCGCCGAACTTCACGCCCAGGTGACCACCGCGGAGTGGGTCTTACGAGCGATATGTTCGCGGCTCGTCTCGTGGCCCAGTCGTCGAAGCGCACGCACCGAGGTCTCGACTGGTCGGACGCGAGACATCAGGGGGCCGTGCACACGCAGTGTCAAAGGCGCTGCAAAATGACACAGTGTTGCACGACGAAGGCGGAGCAGGGGTGCCGATCCTGCTGCTGCACGGACTGATGGGCAGCGCCCGCACCTGGCGCGATCAGCTGGACTGGCTGCGGGCATACGGCCACGTCTACACCTTCGACGCCGCGGGACACGGCCGTCCCGCGCCCGCCGAATTGAGCACCGAGGCCTTCATCGACGACCTCGCGTCGGCGACCGCCGAGATCTCCGAACCGATGGTGGTGATCGGGCATTCGATGGGCGGGCTGCACGGCTGGGTGTTCGCCGCGCAGTATCCGGAGCGGGTGCGCGCACTCGTCGTCGAGGACATCGCCCCTGATTTCCGCGGCCGCACCGCCGAGAACTGGGCCGCCATGATCGAAGCCTGGCCGCAGCCGTTTCCGGATGAGCGCGCGGTCCTGGACTATTTCGGTCCGGTTGCCGGACGCTACTTCCTCAAATCCTTCGAGCACGGCCCGGATGGCTACCGCCTGCACGGCTCGGTCTCGACCTTCCGCGATATCTCCGAGGAATGGGGCACTCGCGACTTCTGGGCCCAGTGGCGCGCGGTCAAAGCCCCGGTCCTGCTGATCGAAGGCGAATTCACCATCACCCCGGAGGGCCAGATGGGGGAGATGGCCGCGGTCCACCCCGACGCGGTCTACGTTCGCGTTCCGAACTCCGGCCATCTGGTCCACGACGATCAACCCGAGCGCTACCGCGCCGAAGTCGAGCAGTTCCTCCGCAGAGTCCTCGCCCCCTAGTCACTCCCGCGCATCGGAAACCGTGGAGATTCGTCCCCGTTCAGCGGAGAAGAAGCCCAGTCTGATCGAGATCACCGGTCTGACCAGGGATATCACCCCGGGCCTCACCTACCCGGTGACGTTCAACTTCAAGCAGAACGGCACCGTGACGGTCCAGGTCCTGGTCGACGCCGGGCCGCTGGCCGAACGGCACGAGGGCCAGGCCACTGCGAACGAGGGCGAGCACAAGGGCGGACACTGATCCGCTTGCCGCTGCCGAGCCCGAGCGACTGCGGCGTCGTGGTCGCGGTGGTCGAAACGGGCGCTGGCTGTCCGATGAGGTCAGGCGCGAGTGGGGTCGCCCTCGCCGGCAAGGCGGATCCGACAGCGCTGGACGGGTCCGGGACGAGTAGGCAGCGACATCGGCGATAGTTCGGCGGTGGTCGCAGGAGCGTTGGTTGCCCGACGAGGTCAGGCGCGTGTGGGATCGCCTTCGCCCGCCAGGGCGAACAAACCGTCGGGCGTCTGCTCGATCAGGCCGTCTACCAGCAGTGAGTCCAAGGCGCGGTCGCGTTGGCCCGGATCGCGAGTCCAGGCCAGGTCCAGGCGAATTCGCTCGACCGGGCCGGTGGCGTCGCGTAGTACGTCGAGCAGGCGACCGCGCGCCTGGCGATCGGTGCCCTCGTATTTCTGCGTCTTGCGAACCACCTCGGATACCGGCCTGCCCGCGGCAACCCACGCGCATTCCGGCAGCGGACAACGCGCGCAGTCGGGCGTGCGGGCGGTGCACACCGTGGCGCCCAGTTCCATCAGCGCGGCGGAAAACATTGCGGCATGGTCGATTCGGCGCGGCAGCAATGCCTCGGTTTCGGGCAGATCGCGCGCGGACGGATTACCCGCCTCCGCCCGCCCGTGCACCGCGCGCGCGACCACTCGCCGAACATTGGTGTCCACCACCGGAACTCGCTGCCCATAGGCGAAGCAGGCCACCGCCCGCGCCGTATACGCGCCGATGCCGGGCAGACCGAGCAGCACCTCGACATCGGTCGGCACCTCGTCGCCGTGTACCTCGGCGAGCGCCTTGGCGCATTCGTGCAGCCGCAGCGCCCGGCGCGGATAGCCGAGCTTGCCCCAGGCGCGCAGCACCTCGGCCTGCGACGAGGCCGCCATCGCGGAGGGGACCGGCCAGCGCGCCACCCACTCCCGCCAGATCGGCTCGACCCGCACCACCGGCGTCTGCTGCAACATGATCTCGCTCATCAGAATCTGCCAGGCGGTGACATCCGCACGCCGCCACGGCAGATCCCGCGCGGTCGCTCGGTACCAATCCAGCAACGAGTCGGCATCCACCCGGTTGGCTACCGCCGTGATCTTGGGTTTCCCGCCTGCACGCCCGTGCGCTGCGCTGCCCTTCAGCACTGCCCTCACCGTTCCTATTGTCCTGCGGACAGTCGATATTTGCCGATCCGTAACGCACCGAACTCGCTGGTAACCGCTGCGATGTGCACAATGGTCGGTATGCCGGATTCCAACCCGATCAGTGCCTGGAAATCCCTTCGCGAGGGTAATGAGCGCTTCGTGAACGGCACGCTGCTGCATCCTAGCCAGGGCGCCGCCGACCGGGCCAAGCTCGTCAGTGGCCAGCACCCGCAAGCCATCCTGTTCGGCTGCGGTGACTCCCGCGTCGCCGCTGAGCTGATCTTCGACCAGGGCCTCGGCGATATGTTCGTCGTGCGCACCGCGGGCCATGTGGTGGACAGTTCGGTGCTCGGTTCGATCGAGTACGGGGTGCAGGTGCTGAATGTGCCGCTCATCGTGGTGCTCGGCCACGACAGCTGCGGCGCGGTGAAGGCCACCATCGACGCGCTGGACGGTGGCGAGGTGCCCGGCGGATTCATCCGCAGCGTGGTCGAGCGGGTAACGCCGTCGATTCTGGTCGGGCGCCGGGAGGGGCTGTCCACCGTCGACGAGATGGAGGCCAGGCATGTGGTGGAGACCAGCCGTCTGCTCATGCAGCGGTCGATGATCATTTCGCAGCGGGTGGCCACCGGTGAGTGTGCAATCGCTTGTGTCACATACAAACTGGCCGAGGGTCAGGTGAAGTTGCAGCGGGTCATCGGCAATATCGGCGAGATGGCCTGACACGGCCGATCGAAGCGGTCCAGCGTGCGAGCGGAATTTACCTGCCGCGCTCGGGTTTTCCGATCCGACACGCCGGGGTCCTGAGTCGCTGTACCGGATCGTGCCCTTACCGTTGACTTCGTGCTGGAACCGAATGGACCGCTGCCTCCGGAGATCTATTGGCGACGCCGCGCGTTCGCCATCGGCATCCTGGTCGTAGCGCTCGCACTGGTCATCTGGTTGGTCTTGACGGTCACGCGCGGCGGCGATTCGCCCGGCACGACAAAGGCGGGCGCGACGAGCACGTCCTCGGCGACGAGTAAGCCAGCGGGCGCGTCCTCGACACCCCCGCCGACCACCGGCGAATCCAGTGCGAAGCCCTCCGGCACCACCACCGCCGCCGCTCCGGCCAGCAGTCCGGTCGCCGCTGGCGCCTGCCCGGACCAGTCGCTCGCGGTGAAGGTGACCGTCGAACAGCCGACCTACAAGACCGGGGAGACCCCGGTATTCGGCATCGTGATCACCAATATCTCGTCCTCGGCCTGCTCCCGCGATGTCGGCTCCGGCCTGCAGCAGGTCTCGGTGACCACCCTCGACGGCCAGCGCCGCCTCTGGTCGAGCACCGACTGCTACCCGGACGGCGCCCCCGACGTCCGCACCCTGAACCGCGGCGAGCAGGCCGCCTTCATGGTCACCTGGTCCGGCTCCACCTCCCAACCCAACTGCGCCGGTGACCGCGTCCAAGTCCCCCCGGGCGCCTACGCCGTAGTCGCCCAACTCGGCTCTCTACGCAGTGCCGCCGAACCCTTCAACATCGCCTGACCCCGCCCCAGGGCGCTGCCGCATATCCACTGGTTATCGCGCCAGAGTGTGGGTTGTGCGTGATACCTACCGGCTGTGCGTGATCAATTAGGTTGTGCAACAGCCGTTATCGGCTCAGAAGTCGGGGGCGGTTTCGGTGGGTGTGGTGCGTGACTTGCGGAGACCGGCGAGGCGGATGGCCGATTTGACGTCGGCTACCTCGTGCACCTTCATGCCATTTTTCGTTCGCGCCAGGCCCGGCGGTACCAGGGCGGTGGTGAAGCCGAGTCGTTCTGCCTCGGCCAGTCTGCGCTCCAGTCCGGTGACCCGTCGCACCTCGCCAGCCAGGCCGACCTCACCGAGGATGACCCAGCCGACGGGCAGCGCCTGATCCCGTTCGGCGCTGGCGATGGCAAGGGCGACGGCCAGATCCGCGGCGGGCTCGAGCAGCCGCATACCGCCCACCGTCGCGGCGTACACATCGTGTTTGCCGAGGAACACCCGGCCGCGGCTCTGCAGTACGGCCAGTACCATCGCGACCCGGTTGTAGTCGAGTCCGCTCACCGCCCGCCGTGGATTCGGGATCTCGGTGTGCACGGTGAGCCCCTGCACCTCGGCCACCAATGGCCGCTTACCGTCCATCGCCACTGTCACCGCCGTGCCCGGCACCGAATCGGTGCGGTGGTGCAGGAACAGGCCGGACGGATCCGTGACGCAGGAGATCCCGTCGTCGTGCAGTTCGAAACAGCCGACCTCATCGGAGCTGCCGAAGCGGTTCTTGATGCCGCGCACCATGCGCAGTGTGGAATTCTTATCGCCCTCGAACTGCAGCACCACATCCACCAGATGTTCCAGCGTGCGCGGGCCAGCGACATTGCCGTCCTTGGTGACATGTCCGACCAGCAGCACCGCGATGCCGCTCGCCTTGGCCAGTGAGGTGAGTGCGGCAGCCACCGCGCGTACCTGGGTGACGCCGCCGATGGTGCCGTCCACCTCAGGGACCAGCATGGTCTGCACCGAGTCGACGACGAGCAGCGTCGGACGCACCTGCTCCACATGGCCGAGCACCACCGACAGATCCGATTCCGCTGCCAGATAGACCCTTTCGTGCACCGCATCGGTCCGGTCGGCTCGCAATCGGACCTGGCCCGCCGATTCCTCCGCGGTGACATACAGCGACTTCTCATCGCGCTGGGTGGCCCACCGATGCGCGACCTCCAACAACAGCGTCGACTTGCCGACTCCCGGCTCACCGGAGAGCAGCACGACCGATCCCGGCACGATGCCCCCGCCGAGCACCCGGTCCAGTTCCTCGACGCCGGTCGGCCTGGCCTTGGTGACCTTCGAATCGATATGCGAGATCGGCGCGGCGGCGGTGCTCGGCAACATCGCCCGCCGCCCGACCGGTGATGCCGCGGTCGCCGCCGCTCCGGCTACCTCGTCGACGGTGCCCCAGGCACCGCAATCCGGGCATTTGCCCACCCACTTGGCGACCTCATGTCGGCAGGCGGAGCATCGGAAGATCGACTTGGTCTTGGCCACAGGCGCACCTTACGTACCATCTCCGACAAGCGGGCTCGACAGTGCCAAGCGGGCTCGACAGATATGAAAACGGCTGCCGCGCGATTGCGCGACAGCCGTACGTGGGATCGGTCGGCGGATCAGTGTCCGCCCTTGTGCTCGCCCTCGTTCGCAGTGGCCTGGCCCTCGTGCCGTTCGGCCAGCGGCCCGGCGTCGACCGGGACCTGGACCGTCACCGTGCCGTTCTGCTTGAAGTTGAACGTCACCGGGTAGGTCAGGCCCGGGGTGATATCCCTGGTCAGGCCGGTGATCTCGATCAGACCGGGCTTCTTCTCCGCGTCGGCGGTGGCCTTATCACCGGCCGGACCGGCGCCGTGCTGATCGGCCTTGGCGGTGGTGGACGGCGCCGCGGTGGCCGACGGTGTAGCGGTGGCCGACGGTGTCGCACCGTGCTCGTCGGACTTGGCCGCGGTGCCCGGCGCGGACGATGCCGCGACGACGGTCTGCTGTGGCTCGATGCGGAATGCCGGATCACCCGCGGGCGGGGTGATCTTCACCGTGCCGAGGTCGGTGTTGATGCTGGTCAGCTCGTCGGTGACGGTCTCGCCGTTATTGATGATCGACAGCGCGATGATCGCCTTGCCGCCCTTGGCGTTGGTGTAGTCGGTGCCCGCGGCAGGGAAGACGATGTGCACATTGCGCAGCGAGATCCGGTCGATGTCGGCGTGGTT
Source organism: Nocardia sp. NPDC004278 (assembly GCF_053602975.1). Lineage (NCBI taxonomy): Bacteria > Bacillati > Actinomycetota > Actinomycetes > Mycobacteriales > Nocardiaceae > Nocardia > Nocardia sp. NPDC004278. The sequence goes on along the minus strand of NZ_JBSGEQ010000008.1, from coordinate 295,118 downwards.
GCCGTTGACCGCGGCGACCTGGGTCGCGGTCTGCGAGATCTGGCCTGCACCGCAGCCGGACAGCACGAGCGCCGCTCCGGCGGCGAGCGCGGCAACCGAAACCATGCGACGTCGCGCCCCTGTCGAGGCGGTCACAGCTTTCAGGGCAGTCACGGGTTGTCCCTCCATGTCGACCGGGCTCACTCCGCTAGGGAGAGTAATAACTAGGCAGCGTAGTAGTAGCCCCTGCCGAGCGGACGTTGGGGCTGTGTCTAATTTGCAGCGCCTGCGGCGCTGCGTGTTCGCGGCCCCCTGGTGTCTCGCGTCCGAGCCGTCGAGACTCGCGACTGCGTCGCATGCGCTTCGACGACTCGGACGCGAGACGGGCCGCGAACGGGTCGCTCGTAAGACTCGCTCCCTTGTGGTCGCCTAGGGCGGGTAGCTCGGTGTCGGAGGTGCGCCGCCGGCGGCCGGGGCCTCGCGACTGCGTCGCATGCGCTTCGACGACTCGGACGCGAGACGGGCCGCGAACGGGTCGCTCGTAAGACTCGCTCCATGGTGGCTGGGATGGGTGTCTGGACCACGTCCTAAGCTCGTCCGGTGGATTTCGAGTGGGCCGAACTGCGTGCGAGCTGCGTCATTGCCGAGGATGCCGCGGTGCTGGCATTGAACAAGCCCGCCGGGATTTCGGTGACCGGTGAGCGGCACGACAGCGATATCGTCGAGGCGGCGGCCGCGGCCGGGGAAACGCTGTATCCGGTGCACCGGATCGACAAGGTGACCTCCGGACTTGTGCTGCTGGCCAAGGAGCTGTCCGCGCACGGGCAGCTGACCAGGCAGTTCAACAAGCAGACGGCCGAGAAGGCGTATCTGGCGATCGTCGAGTCGACCGGACTGCCCGATCGTGGCGTCATCGAACTGCCGCTCAGTGTCGGGCGCAAGAACCGGGTGCGCATCGCCGCGCCCCGCGAGCGCATTCGCGAGCAGGCGGGCCGCTGGTTCGTCGATGATGCCGACCTATTGGCCACCAAGAACTATCCATCGGTCACCCGGTTCGCGACGGTCCTGCGCACCGACGAACACACCCTGCTCGCGGTGCGCCCGATCACCGGGCGCCGCCACCAGATCCGCGTGCACCTGGCCTGGATCGGACATCCGATCCTCGGCGACCCACTGTTCGACAAGTCCGGGCGGTACGACCGGACCTACCTGCACTCCTGGCAGCTCGGCCTGGCCGCACCGTGGCGCACGCCCCCGGAACTCACCGTGCGAGCGACGCCGAATCCCGACTTCTGGCAGCCGATCCAGCCCGCTCCTGATACCGAAGCGGTCCTCCAGCACGCCGACGACCTGCTGCACACCATCGAATAGCCAAGCGCTGCAAACCTTTTCGTGCGCCGCACACGAAATCACCGGGCAATGCCGCTGGACCTGCAACCTTCCGCGCGGCGCGACTGGGCGATTCCGGTGTACACACCACGCACCTCCGCACGCCGCGCGAAATGACCGCCCAATTCACCTGTACTACAAACCTCTTCGCCAGTCGCACCCGCAACGACCAGGCAATTCCCATGCGCTGCACACTTTCCCGCGCCGCGCACGGATACCGGGCAATCCCGTGCGCGGCACACTTTCCCGGCGCCGCGCACGGATTACCGGGCGATTTCGACGGGGTCGAGGCGGCCGCGGACGATGGTCAGTCGGCGCTCGGGGCCTACGGGGCGGTTGAGGCTGGTTCGTGAGGCCGGCTATTCGGCGAGCACCTCCCGCCAGGCCGGCAACGCGCGGCGCGCCAGGCGCAGTGTTCTGGTCGGATGGACAAGGCCCGACCACCCGAGCGCTAGTTCCCGTCGGCGGCGGCGCAGGTTGTCGCGGAGCAGTTCACCGGCGGACGGGGCTCCGTGCGCGGCAGGCTGATCGGCGCGGGCGACCGCAGGATCCGCGGGCGCACAGCCCTATGCGGGCCAGTTCGGGGACCGGCCGAGGATGGCGACGATGTCGTCTAGGGTGGAGTCACCGGACCAGGCGATCACCGGGCCGAACGCGGCGCCGGGCGCCAACCGAGCATTGCCGCCTGGGACGACCTCGGCCACCGGTAATGCGGCGGCGAGCAGGTCGTCATCGAAACTCACTGTCCGACCGAGGGTTCGGGCGACATCCCAGGAGTGCACGACGTAGTCGATGAAGTGGAAGCTGACCGCTTCGGCTCCGGAGAATTCGAAGGCCCGGGTGAATTCCGGTAGCGGGAAGGTCCGCTCGAGCACACCGTCCTCGGCGAAGGACGCCAGCACATGTTCGGCGGCGGCACGGTAGTCCGCGACCGGGTCCTCGCTCAGCGGACGCAGCCGCCACAGCGACAGGTCACCTTCGCCGCGTGCGGCGGCCGCGAAACCGTAGTGCTGGGTGATCATGTGCGCCAGCAGCCCGTGCAGCGTCCAGCCCGCGCAGGGCGTCGGCTTGGCCAGATCGGCGGCCGTGACATGGGAAACAACATCGATGCTTGTGCGCACAGCCTGCGCATTGAGTGCGATGAGATCGACCTTCGCCCCCAGCTCATTGAGGGTGCGCAGTTCGGTGGCTACCGCACTGGTTTCGGAATCGGTGGTCATTTCAGTCCTCTCGATATGTCCAAATTAGTAAGCGCGAGCTTATCGTAAGCTCATGCTTATGACTTGCCAAGCAGTATTTTCTACTCATGCCGGAAGTGCAGCGCCCCGATCTCGCCGCGATGCTCGTGCCGCTCGGCCGCGCCCTCGCCGCCGCGGAGCTGCCGGTACTCGAGCGACACGGACTGACTATGTGGGGCTATGTTGTCCTGCTCGGCCTCGGCGACGAGCCCGTCTACACCCAGGCCGCACTGGCCAAGAAGATCCGCGCGGATAAGACCCGCATCATCGGCGTGCTCGACGAACTCCAGCAGCGCGACCTCATCCGACGTGCTCCGGATCCGGCCGATCGGCGCGCGCGGCTGGTATCGCTCACCCCGACCGGCCGAACCACTCGCGATCGTGCGCAGCGCGATATCCAGGAGCAGGAGGACCGGCTACTGTCTCCACTGCCCGCCGCCGAACGCAAGGCCTTCCTGCGGTCGATGCAAACGCTGTGGGCGTCGATCATCGCGCAGCAGGGCTGACATCCGAAACCCACCGGTATCGCTGTGCGGGCCGCCACTACCGACCCTCCGGCTTTCTACCGGTGGTCAGCCTCATGGCGACGCGGAACCCGCAGGTCATCTAGCCTGATGGGGTGCCGCGTACGCGAGGTCGGCACACTCTGACGCAATGGAGCGAAACCCCAGAGAAAGCGAACGCCGATGATCCTGGTGGCCCAGATCAGCGATACCCATTTCGATCTAGGTGCCCGCAACGCCGAACGCGCCGAGCGGGTGATGGCCTTTCTCGCCGATCTGCGCCGCAGGCCCGATGCCATCCTGGTGACCGGTGATATCACCGATTCCGGCAAATCCGACCAGTACGCCGAAGCCCGCATGGCGCTCGATGCCGATATCCCGGTCTACGCGCTGCCGGGCAATCACGACGACCGCTCCGCTTTCCGCGAGACGCTGCTCGGCGAACCCGCCTCGACCGCGCCGATCAACCACGCGCACCGGGTCGGCAATCTGACCGTGGCCCTGCTGGATTCGAGCATTCCCGGCGAATCCGGCGGCCGACTGACCGAGCAGACCTACGACTGGCTGCGCGGCGTACTGGCGGCGGCGCCCGCCGACGCACCCATTCTGCTCGCACTGCACCATCCGCCCGCCCACCTGTTCAGCCCGGTGATCGATACGATCTCGCTGGCCGATCCGGAGAAATTCGCCGAGGTCGTCGCCGCCGACGAACGCATTGTCGGCGTGCTCACCGGACACGCGCATTCCGCGGCCGTCACCACCTTCGCGGGCCGCCCGCTGCTGGTCGCACCGAGCACCGCATCGGTGCTGGGCGGCGAGTGGGAGCTCGAACTGCCCGACCGCGTCATGGACTACGCGCCGGATCCGGCCCTCGCCCTGCACGTGATCGACGAAAACAACCGCATGACAACACATTTCCGCACCGTCGCAATGGGCGGCTGGATCAGCGCGCCACCGACCTAACGCCGCGTCCACATAGCTCCCGCCTATCTGTCCGGGGGCGGTCGAATGGTTGTCGCCCAGGCGTATTCGACCGCCATGTGACTACGCTCGGCGAGCGGTCGAAGGGAGTAGCGCAGCGATTTGGATGGCGCTAGCGCCGCGTGACGCGCTCGCGCCGGTAGACGGCCGGTGTCGCGCCGGTCCAGCGTTTGAAGGCGTAGATGAAGGTGGAGGATTCGGCATAGCCGAGCCGGATGGCCACATCGCTCACCGAAAGCGGTGTGGCGGTGAGCATCTCCTCGGCGAGTGCGCGGCGGACCTCATCCAGCAGCGCGCGATAGCTGGTGCCCGCCGCGTCGAGGTGGCGGCGCAGCGTGCGGGTGCTCATATTGAGATTCCGGGCGACGGCATCGATTCCGGGCGGTGCGGCGATTCCGTCGGCACCGCCGGGCACCAACAGTTCGCGCACCTCGGCCGCGATGCCGGTACGGGCGCGGCGGCGGTCCACCAGATCCCGGCATTGGGCCAGGCACATGGCCCAGGTGTGCTCATTCGCCTGCGGCAATGGCTGTTCCAGCACAGCCGGATCGATGGCGAACAGATTCTGCCGTCGCCCGAACCGCGGTTGCACCTGGGTGAACTCCATGATCCGATCGACGTAGGTCGGCTCGGGAAAGCGGAATTCGGCCCTGGTGAGCGGCAACTGTCTGCCGATCAGGTCGCTCATGACCTGATGCATGGCGGTGACATCGCGTTCGACCAGGAACTGGCGCACGTCGGCCGGAATGGATTCATCGTGCACCCAGGCGACGAATTCGCCATCGCCCCACTCCGCGACCGGCAGGCAGAAGGTGAAGCTCAGCTCCAGATAGCGCAGGGCGAACGAGATCGCCTCACCCAGCGTCGGGCTGCTGACACAGGCGAAGCCGAAGATGCCGAAGGTGGTGATCCGATAGCGGCGGCCGATTTCGACACCGAGTGCGGGCGTATCGGCGAGTTCACGGACGAGATTGCGGATCACCGCCAGTTCGGTCCGCGCATCGATCTGCGCATCCGGATCGCGCAGCAGCGCCTCGGTCAGCCCGGTTCCGGCAAGCATGCGCGCGAGGGGCACGCCGTGCTCACCGGCGTAGCCGATCATCAGTGCCACGCTGGCAATGCCGCGCGGAAAGTTCCAGTCGCGGATGCCCGGATCCTGTACCCGCTCCACAGCCGACATTATGGCCGAAAATCTCGATCGGCTCCGTGGCGACTGCGTGCAGGTCGCTCGAAAGGGCCAGCCCCGATATGCCAGCCATGCTCGGCCGCGCGGTCCTAGAGTGGATTCATACCGCATTGTGAGGAGTGTCACATGACAGCTGACGAGCGGCCGTCGGTCATTGTCATCGGTGCCGGCTTCGGCGGCATCGGAATGGCAATCGAGTTGCGGCGCAATGGTTTCGACAATATCGCCATTCTGGAGCGGAGCACCGATATCGGCGGGGTCTGGCGGGAGAACACCTATCCCGGCGCCGCCTGCGATGTGCCGTCGCCGCTGTACTCGTTCTCCTATGAGCCCAAGCCGGACTGGCCGCAGCGCTACTCGGGACAGGCCGCGATCCACGATTATCTGCGCACTGTCGCCAAGCGCCACCGGCTGCTCACGGACATTCATTTCGGTGCCGAGGTGACCGAGGCCGAATTCGACGACGCCGCCGGCCGCTGGACCGTGCGCACCCGGGACGGCGCCGCCCGCACCGCCGACGTGCTGATCTCCGCGGTCGGCCAGCTGTCCCGGCCCGCCATGCCCAATATTCCCGGCATCGATTCCTTCACCGGCCAGGCCTTCCACTCCGCCGAATGGGATCACGGCGTCGAACTGACCGGCAAACGCGTCGCCTGCATCGGGACCGGCGCCAGCGCCATTCAATACATCCCGGAGATCCAGCCGAAGGTCGAACACCTCACGCTTTTCCAGCGCACACCGGCCTGGGTGTTGCCCAAATTCGATACCGATTACACCCCGATCCAGCACAAACTCTTCGCGCGGCTACCCGGCGCACTGCTCGCCGAACGCTTCGGCTGGTGGGCCATCACCGAATTCGTCGCGCTCGGCCTGGTCGAATATCCCTGGATCGCCCGGATGGTCGGCCGGATCGCGACCAAACATCTGGAAGAGCAAGTGCCGGATCCGGGACTGCGCGCCAAACTCACCCCCGACTATCCGATCGGATGTAAGCGCGGCCTGTTCTCCAATGACTACTACCCGGCCCTGACCGAGCCGAATGTGCGGGTCGAGACCACCGCGATCACCGAGATCGTGCCCAACGGCGTGCGTACCGCCGACGGCACCGTGCACGAGGCGGATGTGATCATCTACGGCACCGGATTCAAGGGCACCGAATTCCTCTGGCCCATGCACATTTACGGCCGCGCGGGCCGCAAACTCGCCGATGCCTGGGAGGGCGGCGCGCACGCCTACTACGGCATCACCGTGCCCGACTTCCCGAATCTGTTCCTGGTCTACGGACCCAACACCAATCTCGGCGTCGGCTCGATCATCTACATGATCGAATCGCAGGCCCGCTATATCCGTCAGGCCGTACAACTGCTCGCCGCGCGCCCCGGCCATGTGCTCGAGGTGCGCCAGGAGGCGGAGGCGCAGTTCAATACCGCGGTTCAGCAGCGCCTCGGGCGTACGCCGTGGAACTTCTGCTCCAGCTGGTATCGCACCAGCTCGGGCCGCATCACCAATAACTGGCCGGGACGGCAACTGGCCTATCGTCGTCTCGTCCGCAAGCTCAGAGCCGACGATTACGAACTGACGCGGGTCGCGTGAGCGCAAGCACATAGTCTCCACAAAAAGACCACACGAACTCTGCACAGGAAGCTGGCAGACTTGTTTCGTGAGTGATCAGCCCGGCGCGAACCCCACCGAGCGAGCCATTGAGCGCGGACCGCTGCGCCCGATCGAGCTCGCCGCCGGTGCGGTGCTCGGTGGCGCCACCGTCGGACTGGTCACCGTCGGTGCGTTGATCCCGTTCGCGGCGGCCCTGCAGCTGGTCGCCGCGGTGCCACTGGCCATGATCGCGCACCGCTATCGGCTCCGTGCCCTGATCACTGCGACCGGTGCGGCCGCATTGGTCAGCTTTGTCGCGGCGGGCCTGGTACCCGCATTCGGCATCATCAGCTCCGCGACCATCGGGGGCATCATCGGCACGGTGAAACGGCGGCGCGGCGGATTGTCCGCGGTGGTCGGGTTGTCGGTGCTCGCCGGACTCGGGTTCGCGGCCTTCGCCGTCGGAACCCTGCTGGTGCTGTCCAGGTCGCGAACGCTGTTGTTCAACACCATTCGCAGCACCGCCGACGGCCTGGAGCGGATCGCGGCACAGCAGGCACAGCTGGAGCCGCTCGGACGTGGCATCGCCGATGCCGCCGACGCCGCGATCCGCTGGTGGTGGGCCCTGGTCGGCGGCGGCGTGCTGATGGGCATCATCGTGACGGCGGTGTTCTCCTGGTTCGTCCTCGGCTCGGTGCTGGACCGGCTGGCCTGGCTGCCCAGCCACGATCGGCTCGACGCACCACCCGACGACCGGCCCATCGCGCCGCTGCCGGTGCGGCTGCGCGATGCCGGATTCCGCTATTCGGGCATGTCGGTGGACGCGCTGTCCGGAATCGATCTCACGGTCGACGTGGGCGAGTTCGTCGCCGTTGTCGGCCACAACGGATCCGGGAAGTCGACGCTGACCCGGCTGCTCGCGGGCCGCCCGCCGACCACGGGCAGTGTGGACCGCCCCGGCGCCGCCGGCCTCGGCCACCTCGGCGGCACCGCGCTGGTGCTGCAGCGGCCGGAGAGTCAGACCCTCGGCGTACTGGTCGCCGACGATGTGGTCTGGGGTCTGTCCACCGAACTCGCCGCCGCGGTCGATATCGACGGTCTGTTGCGCGAGGTCGGCCTGGACGGCATGGGCGATCGGGAGACCGCGGCCCTGTCCGGCGGCCAGCAGCAGCGACTCGCGGTGGCCGCGGCGCTGGCCCGCCGCCCCGTCCTGCTCATTGCCGACGAGGCCACCTCGATGATCGACCCGGACGGTCGCCGCGATCTGGTCGCACTGCTGGCCGAACTGCCGAAGCGCCACCGCATGGCGGTGGTGCTGGTAACCCATCACGAGGCCGATGCGGCCGCCGCCGATCGGGTGGTGCATCTGGCCGGTGGCCGGACCGTCGAACACCTGCCCGCCTGGCCGCAACCGGTCTGCACGATCCGCCGCCGCCCGATGGGCGAGACCATTATGCGGCTGCGCGATGTCCGCCATACCTACAACCGCGGAACACCTTGGGCGGCACCGGCTTTGCACGGTGTCGACCTGACCGTGCGGCGCGGTGAGGCGCTGCTGGTGGTCGGCGGCAATGGATCCGGCAAGTCGACACTGGCCTGGATCATGGCCGGGTTGATCCAACCCAGTTCCGGCCGTTGCGAAGTCGATGGCAAGCCGATCGCCAGGCAGATCGGCCGGGTCGAATTGGCGTTCCAGCACTCCCGGCTGCAGTTGCAGAAGCCGACCGTCGGCGCCGAGATCGCGGACTGGGGCGGGCGCGCCACCGGTTCCGGTGCGGTCGGACGCGCACTGGACGCGGTGGGTCTGGATCGCGCACTCGCCGCACGGTCCATCGAGGAACTCAGCGGCGGACAGGCCAAGCGGGTGGTGCTCGCGGCCATCGTGGCCAGTCACGCGCCGGTCGTGGTGCTCGACGAGCCGCTGGCCGGATTGGACCCCGAGGGCCGGGCCGATGTCGTGGAACTGCTGGCCCACCTGCGTGATTCCGGCCTCACCCTGATCGTCATCTCGCATGACGTGCGCGATATGGCCGCGATCTGCGACCGCACCGTCCACCTGGAAGCCGGGCGCATCCTGGAGACCGACCCCGTCGTCGATGCCGCCGCGGCCGCGAACATGCCGGCGCACCAGCTGGATTCCCACGTCGCGCTGCCCCGACCACGCCCGGGCGATCCGGCTTGGCGGCTCGGGAACGGAGGACACCGATGAGTACCGTCCTGTTCCGCGAGGTACCGGTTTCCAGTCCGGTGCACCGCCTGTGGGCCGGAACCAAAATGATCGGGGTGTTCCTGATCAGCCTGGTGCTGATGTTCCTGCCGTCCTGGTGGGTGCTCGGCCTGATGGTGGTATTCCTGATCGCGATCGGCGCACTCGCCAAACTCCCGTTGAGCACGCTGCCGCGGCTACCGTGGTGGTTCTGGGCGGCGATCGGCGTCGGCGCGCTGTTGAATGTGCCGATCGGGACCGAGGCCGTACTGCGCTACACCAATGTCCTGGTCTTCGGCCTGGTCCTGCTGGCCGCCTCGTTCCTGATCGCATGGACCACCCCTATGGGCGATATCGCCCCGGCACTGGCCGGACTCGGTGCTCCACTGCGCAGACTCCGGGTGCCCGTAGACGAATTCGCCGTGGTCATCGCGCTCACGCTGCGCGGACTGCCGCTGCTGATAGAGGAGATCCGGGTGCTGCGGGCGGCACGACGGTTGCGCCCGCGCGACCGCGGGCTCTATCGCGCCGCCGATAATCCGCTCGTCGATATCCTCACCGCCGCCATGGCCGTATCCAGCCGCCGGGCAACCGAACTCGGCGAGGCCATTACCGCACGCGGCGGCACCGGACAGCTCACCGCCCGCCCCAACTCCCCCGGACGCAACGATGCGATAGCGCTGACCATGGTCGTCGCGGTCTGCATCGGCGCGGTCCTACTCGATACGCTCACCTGATCGGCGATACTGGCCCGGTGCCGGACCACAACGACAACGTGCCCGCGTGGCAGCGCAAGACGGACGGAGAGTCCCGGGTCGCGGTCACGCTGTCCGTGTTGGTGATCGTCGGGTTGCAGTTCGGGCCGCTGAAGAAGCTCTGGCCGCAGCCCATTTGGCTGCTGCTGCCCGCACTCGAAGCCCTGTTGCTCGGTGCACTGGTGGTGGTGAATCCGTTTCGGCTCAACCGGGAGGAGCGGTGGCTGCGCAATAGTGGCCTATTGCTGACCGGACTGCTGAGTCTGGCCACGGCGATCTCGGCCGCTCGTCTGGTGGCCGCACTGATCCGTTGGCCCCAGGGGTGGGCCTACGACCTCGAGAGCACCCTCAGCGATCCCGTGAACCTACTCGAGTTGGGCGGGGCGGTCTGGTTGACCAATGTGGTGGTATTCGGCCTCTGGTACTGGGAGTTCGATCGCGGCGGCCCCGCGGCCCGCGCCTATGCGCGAAAGCCGTTGCCGGACTTCCTGTTCGTCCAGATGCAGAACCCGGAGCTGACCGAAACCGAATGGGAGCCGGAGTTCTTCGACTATCTGTATCTGTCGTTCACCAATGCGACGGCGTTCAGCCCGACCGATGTGATGCCGATGTCGCGGTGGGCGAAGGCGATGATGATGGTGCAATCGGCGATTTCGCTGGTGCTGGTGATCTTGGTGATCGCCCGCGCCATCAACGTTCTGCAACCGCTCTGATGAGCGTATAGCCAAGAGCCATAGCAACATTCGTCGTTACGGAGCAAGAATCAATGCCCCGAAAGGTATTCCTCGAAACCTTTCGTACACGGTACATTGTCATCGGAGTGCTGTTCTCTCGATCACATCGTGGCTCTGCGTACCGCCGGGGGGAGGATTTTTCGCGTGCGGAGTGTTGCTACGGCTTGCAAGAACTGATGAAGATTGGACCACCGGAATGATTCTCCGCAAGATCACCGCGGCCGCCGTGCCGATCGTCGCCGCGGTCGCGGTCGGCGCGGGCACGGCCTATGCGCAGCCGAGTGCCGCGCCCCTGCCCGATATCGGTTACGAGGCAAAGCTGGTGGGCGACAAGATCGTCACCACGCTGACCAACGGGTCGTTCCAGATGTCGGCGAACACAGTGGACATCAAGGACATCGCGGGCAATACGGTCGTCACGCTGCCGCTGTCGTTCCGACAGGACGGCTACGAATTCGCGCTGCCGCATGAGGTCACGGATGCGGGCCGGGTGCTGGAGTTGACCGCGGTCAAGGACTACACGCAGGCGCACCAGGTGGCGACGCCGATCGCGTCACCGCGGGAGAATATGCGCGCACAGGACAACTTCCTGTCCCAGTTCGGCATTGCCACCGCGATCGGCGGTTTTATCGGTACGGTGATCGGCGCCCTGGTCGGCCTCGCCGGCATCGTCGGCGGACCGACGGTGATCGCCAGCGTGATCGCCGGTGCCGGGATCGGCGGCGTCATCGGCACCATCGTGGTCGGCGGACCAGCACTGGTCATCGCGGGCATCGATCTGATCAGCACCCTCGCCGCCGAGCCCGGCACCACCAAATGGCAGGACCCGCCGGTTAGATAAGGTCGCGAACAGGCACTCCAGCCGCGGCGCGCGACGAATCCCCTAGCGCGCCGCATCTTTCGCATTCATCGGTCGTGACAGCCGGGTACCACTGGTATACCGGCGAAGCGATCGGCGAGGAAGCCCATCGCACCGGGCGCCTCACCGAGGGCGGTCCCATCGTGTCCCGGCAGTGCCGAGTACACCGAGCTGATATCGGCACCCTGCGCGCAATACCGGCCGAGCAGGTCGGTGAACCCCGCAACGGGGATCACGTCGTCAGTTGTGCTGTGGTACAGGTACATCGGCGCGACCGGTGCACTGCCACCCAACTCCTGCGGGTCGGTCGCCGCCCGGAAGTACGGGTGGAAGAACACATCCGGCACGGCAGCGAAATCATCGACGTGCGCGTTGACGTACTTGACGACGAAATCCGGACCGCAGGCCGCCACATCCTCGACCACCGCCGCGCGACCGCGCTCGTTGAGCAGTTCGAACACACTGGAATCCGGCTCGTTCTTCACGATCGCACCCAGCACAAGCATGGCCAGCCCCGCCTGCGCGGTGCTGTCGACGCCACGGGCCATGGCCGGCCAATCGGCGGGCACCCCACCTGAGGTGATCCCCGCGAACTGGATATCGGGCGCGTACTCCGGTTGCAGCTGGGCCGCCCACAGGGTGGCGAAGGCACCGCCGGAGTAACCCCACGCGCCGATCGGACTCGCCGGTCCGACCCCGTCCGGCGCGAGCTCGCGAGCGGCACGGATCCCGTCGAGCACGGTGTGGCCGGATTCGACGCCGTCGAGGAATCGGGAGTCCGGACCCTCGTGGTCGCTGGCCACCACCGCCCAACCGCGCCGCAATGCCTCGGCGATGAACAACGTATCGATATAGGTATTCGCAGCACCGAGATCCCAGCCACCGCGCAGCGCATACGATGGCGCGCACCGGGCGTCGAGACTGTCCTCGGCGATCTGATACGACAGCAGCGGCCGCTGGCCGGGACCGAACCAGGGCCAATTCGGGACCAGCACGGTGGCCATGCCCGGGATCGGCCAACCGTTCCCGTCATTGGTCCGGTACTGCACCTGCCAGGCCGAAACCGGAAGCGGCAGACCGTACAACGCGATCGAGCGGGTTCGCAGCACGGCACCGGCGGGGTATTCGCCGACGTCGGCCGGGGCCGCATAGAACGGATCCTGGTCCGGGGTGGGCACCGCTCTGGCGACGGGTACGCAAGCGAACGCCACCATCGCGAGGATGATCGGTATCGCTGCGGGAGTTGATATCCGGTGACTTCCGACGAATGGTGCATGCAAGTTTTTCATCGGGGCCTCCAGTGTTCCGACGCGGCGCGACGCACAACACGCCGGGAACGCGTCTGCGCCGACTTCCGCCCGAGCTCGAGTGCCATAAACGGTACTGCCTGATCAGAGGCCCCGGCAACGGTCATTCGGGGGCATCGGCGACGCCGCGCATGTCCGATTTCCGACATGGTTACAGTTGGGACGAAGCGGGCTCCGGCACGCTTCGAAAGTGGCTATCGCGCAACCGAAGCACCGTCTGGCCGTACCCCGGCCGTGACCGGCATCGAATAGGAGTGAGCTGACCATGCGGCATGGCAACGGACTGGACATTCCCGAAGGACTCGCCGATGTGTGCGCGCCGCACCGCATGGCGGTGATCGTCTACGACATGCAGGTCGGCGTGCTCTCCCAATTGCCGGACGGCCCCGAGATCATCGAGCGGGTGGCGCGCATTGTCGAGGCGGCCCGGCGCGGCGGCTATCCGATCATCTTCCTGCGGCACTTCTTCCTGCCGCGCCGACTCAGCGGGACCTTCGCGCTGCGAATGGCAATGAGTTGGCAGCAGGTCGATTCCGTGGACGATGTGAAGTTCATCCTGCAGCGCGATACCCCGGCCTTCGAACTGGTCCCGGAGCTGCGGCCGACGGCGGACGAGGTAGTCTTCGACAAGACCTCGATGTCGGCATTCGAGGGCACCCCCTTGGCCGCGGTGCTGCGCGATCTCGGCATCGGCGCATACGCGATCACCGGCGTCGCACTGGAGATCGGCATCGCACCGACGGTCACCCATTCCACCGATCTCGGCTTCGTGCCGGTGATCATCAGCGATGCCGTCGGCGGCCGCGATAAGGAGGCGATGGCGCGGGCCTACGACGAATTCGAATTCCAGGGACATGCCATGGTCACCGACAGCGCGACCATCATTCCGCTGCTGGCCCGCGAACAGAGCTGACCGACCGCGTGCGGCTGGCGGATCGGCAGATCCGATCCGCCAGCGGCGAACTCAGCTGTCCTTGTGGATGGCCTTCTTCGCGGCGTCCTGCGCCGCGTCGACCTGGTTCGCGAACTTGCCGTCGGTCTGCTTGTCGACGAGATCGCCCACCTTATCGATGGCGGTATCCACCTTGTCCGCATGCTGCTGGGCCAGGTCCATGGCCTTATTCGCCAGATTCTTGAAATCCACCGCGCACTCCTCGTTTTCGAGCCGACACAACCGCGAACTCACGATACCCAGCGAATACCCGAATCAACCGGCAAACCATCAGCGACCACCGACACACTCGGTTCGCCGACCGATCAGCCGACCCAGGCGGGATGCCAGAGGCGACCGGTCTCGGTCCAGTTCATGAAGCGCACGGTCCCACCGAGTTTCGGCGTCACCCACACCGCGTCCTCGCGTTCCTCGGCGGTGAGGTCATTGTCGAACGGGGTGGTCTTGCGCCCCAACCTGCCGAGCCGCTCGGCCAGATCGCGCATGACCGACTCGCTGAAACCGGTGCCGACCCGCCCCACGTAGTACAGCCTGCCATCATGCGGTATGCCGACCAGCAGCGATTTGAAGTTGCGGGCGTCGCTGCGCCGCCAACCGCCGATCAGTACCTCCTGGGTGCGCCAGTTGCGCTGCTTCACCCACGAATGTCCGCGCTTGCCGGGCAGATACACCGAATCCCGGCGCTTGGCGACCACACCCTCCATCCGCTGCTCCTGACTCTGGCGCAGCGCATCGGCGCCGGAGCCGTCCAGTCGCGGCGGCACGATCAGCGAGGGCGCGTTCGCGGCGAGCGCCTCGAGCACCCGCCGGCGGTCCGAATACCTTTTGCGGATCAGCGAGGTCCCGTCCAGATACAGCACATCGAAGGCGACGAACACGGCACGGGCCGCATCTGCCTGCAGCAGACCGAGATTGGCCACTCCGTGATCGTCGAACACCACGGCCTCGCCGTCGAGGACCACATCATGGTCGGCCAATTCGGTGGCGACCACCGCGATCCCGGGATAGCGATCGGTCACCGTATTACCCCGTCGGCTGCGCAATGTTAGTGCGCCGGAGGAGATTTCGGCGATCAGCCGGAAGCCGTCCCATTTGGTTTCGAAGCACCACTCGGCATCATCGAGCTCGCCGACCTCGCCTGCGGTCGCGAGCATCGGCGCGAGGCCACGTGGCAGCGGCACCGGCCCAGCGGGTTTCGGCACGGTGATCGCGGCGAGCGGTCCGACCGGACCGCTGGCGGGCCGCTGTGCACCCTCGCCCGATCCGTCCTCCTGCGGCGACTGCTCGCGCATCAGATGCATCAGCCACTGGGTGCCATTGGTTCGGATCAGTGCGTAGCGACCCCGCAACCGCTCGCCGTGAAAGGTGACGATGACCTCGTCCGGGCGCCACTTCTCGGTCTCGTACGTGCCGGAGTCCCAGATGGTCATCTCCCCCGCACCATACTGTCCCTTGGGAATTGCACCGTGAAAGTCCAGGTACTCCAGCGGATGATCCTCGGTGTGCACGGCGAGCCGGTTCTGTTTCGGGGTGGTCGGCGGGCCCTTCGGCACCGCCCATGACACCAGCACACCATCACGTTCCAGTCGCACGTCCCAGTGCAGCCGCCGCGCGTGGTGCTCCTGGACGACGAAGCGATTGTTCGCACCGGGCGTCGGCGCTTCGGACGGCACCGGTTCCGGAGTCGCCGCCGCATCGCGCATCGATCGGTACTTCGTCAACGCGTCGGCCATCGGCGGATCCAGTTCGGTGAGCAGATCGCCGCCATCGCGCCAGCGGGCGAGCACCTCATCGAACCGCAAGTGCCGCAGCGTCTTCCGGTTCTCGATCTCGGACCAGGCGCGCGGTGCGGCCGCATTCGGTTCGGCCCGGCCGCGCAGCGAATACGGTGCGATGGTGGTCTTGGACGGATTGTTCTGACTCCAGTCCAGGAAGACCTTCCCGCCGCGCGCCGATTTCGCCATCATCGCGGTCACCAGATCCGGATGCAGCTTTTCCAGATTCGTCGCCACCTGCTTGGCCACGGTGGACGCGCCACCCGGACTCAACTCCCGATCCAAGGGGACATAGATATGAATTCCCTTGCTACCACTGGTAACCGGGAACGCGTGCAGCCCGATGCCCTCGACCATATCGCGCACGGCCAGCGCGACCTGCGCGCATTCGGCAAGTCCGGCGCCGGGACCGGGATCGAGGTCGAAGACCAGCCGGGTGGCCGGGCCGACCCGGTCACCGTCGAAACGCCATTGCGGCACATGGACTTCCAGCGCCGCCTGCTGCCCGATCCAGGCCAGCCCGGCCTCGGAATCGATGACCGGATAGACGACTTTACGACCGGAATGCTCGATGCCGTGGCGCTCCAGCCACGACGGTGCGTGTTCGGCGAGATTCTTTTCGAAGAAGGGTGGTTCGTCGACCCCATTGGGCCAGCGCTTGCGGGTGACCGGCCGCCCCGCGATATGCGGCAGCATGGCGGGCGCGATGGCCGTGTAGTACGCGATGACCTCGCCCTTGGTGGTTCCGGTCGCCGGATACAGCACCTTGTCGAGGTTGCTCAATTCAACCTCTATGCCCGACCGGCCCGGGCCGCCACCGAATTCCCGGCGGGTCACCATAACTGAAGTTTAGGGGCGGGGACCGACAGAAACCGGTCCCCGCCACAGATCAGGCCGGTGGTTGTCCCGGTTCCTCGGGCGCGGCGGCGGGCGGCTCCGTCGGCTTGGCGGCGGGCGGCTCCGCTGGCTCGGCGGCAGGCGGCTCCTCCGACTGCGCGGCCGGCGATGCGGTTTGATCCGACGGGACCGCCTTCTTGGCGGCCTCGGACACCTTGCCGATCTTGTCGGTGTATTTGTGGCCGGTCTTCTCGTCGATGAAGCTACCGGCTTTGTCGACCGCTTCGTTGATCTTGTCGGCGTTCTTGGCCGCCGCATCCTTACCCTTGCCGACCAGATCTTTCAGGGTGTCCACGAGACTCATGCCTGCATTCCTTCCTGTCGACGAACCGCAGAGATGTTCACTCCATATCCTCCCACCAGGAATCACCGGTGGGCAGGCCATTGGGATCGACGCGCTGACCCGGCATGGGCACCGCGACCGCGGTACCGGCCGCCCTGGCCGCCTCGACCATCCGGCGTACCGGCTCCGACCACCCGTGGAAGGCCAGATTGAAGGTCGCCCAGTGGATGGGCACCAGTAGCCCGTGCCCGGGATCGCCGACACACAGATCGGCGTGCGCCCGAACCGCCTCCTCCGGGTTCATGTGCACATCCGGCCAGGCCTCGTCGTATGCCCCGATCGGCAAGAGCGTCAGATCGAATGGGCCGAGCGCGGCACCGGCCTCGGCGAAAGCCTTGGTATATCCGGTATCACCGCCGAAATACACCCGACGGGTCGGGCCGACAATGGACCAGGACGCCCACAGCGTGGTGTTGCGCACCAGTCCGCGACCGGAGAAGTGCCGCGCCTCGGTGCAGGTGAGCACCAGATCGGTGTCATCGCGCTCGCGCCCCAGCGATGCGAGGGAAATCGAACCGCCCCAATCCAATTCGACGATCCGATGCTCCGGCACACCCCAGTGCCGCAGATGCGCTCCGATGCCGATCGGCACCAGAAAGGGCGCGGCCTGGCCGAGTACCAGCTGGCGAATGGTGGCCTTGTCCAGATGGTCGTAGTGATCGTGCGAGATGAGCACCGCGTCCACCGGCGGCAGCTCCGCCAGCGGCGTCGGTACCGGGTGCAGCCGGGCTGGACCGACCAGCGCGGACGGCGAAACCCGTGCACTCCATACCGGATCGGCGAGGATCCGGTACCCGTCCACCTCGATCAGGGCCGACGCGTGCCCGTACCAGGTGACCGCGAGATCGGCGGCCTCGGTCGGCACCTCGGGCGTCGCCAGCGGGACCGCGCCGCGCGGACGACCGGCGTTGCGCCGGGTCAGCGCCGAAAACAGCAGAGACGGAGCCGCACCCGAGACGAACTGGGTGCTCGGCTCGGTGTTGTGGAACTGCCGATTGCGATAGCTCACCGCGCCGGCGGCATAGGGCTGGATGGCATTGATCGATGCGCCGATCGCGGAGGGGATATCCCAGACCGCGCGCACCACCCAGGTGATGCCGACCGCGCCCGCCGCCGCTGCGAGAAGTTTTCCCGGTTTCATTATCGCCCCACGAATTTCGCCGCACGCTTCTGTTGCCTGGCCAATCGTCCCTCCTGGGCGTCCTGACTGGTCCACGCCGCCGCCAGCGCCGCACGCTGCTGCGCATTGTCCGGGTCGCGGGTGCCGTCGTCGTTGAGTACCAGCTTCATATGGCGTAGCGATAGCGGCGCCAGTTCTGCAATCGATTTGGCCCAGTCCTGCGCATCGGCCAGGGTGCCGAGCCGGTTGGCGAAGCCGAAGGTATAGGCGTCGGCCGCCGATACCGATTCCGCGCCGAGCAGTATGGTCCGGGCCGGACCGCTGCCGATCAGCGATACCAGCCGCCGCACGGTCCAGCGGTCGACGGTAATGCCCAGCTTGGCGGCCGGGATGGCGATATAGGCGTCGGGTTGGATGACCCGCAGATCCGAGGCCAGTGCGATCTGCAAGCCAGCGCCGATGGCGGCGCCATTGATCGCCGCGATCACCGGGACCGGTACCGATTCGATGGTGCGCAGCATATCGAGCAGGGCACCGAGGAAGTCGTCCGAGTGGACGCCGGACAGGTCCGCGCCCGCACTGAAGACCGGTCCCTGGCCGGTGAGCACGATCACCCTGGCATCCTCGGCCGCGGTCGACACCGCATCTCGCAACCGCGAGACGAGTTCGATGTTGAGCGCATTACGCCGCGCCTCGCGCTGTAGTTCGATGGTGACAACACCATCGTCGCGGCTAACTCCGAGCATGCATACTCCCCAGCTGACCGGTTCTAGTGGTTACATCAACTCTGCCACAGGTGGCGGCACATACCGACCATGCCGATACGATCTCCGCTTGTGCCGACAGACTTCTCCATCCTGGTGATCGGTGCTGGTCAGGCCGGGCTGTCGACCGGTTACCACCTGCAGCGTCTCGGATTGCGCCCCGAACAGGACTTCCTCATCGTCGATCATGCGCCGGGACCCGGCGGAGCCTGGCAATTTCGCTGGCCATCGCTGACCCTGACCACCGTCAATCGGGTACACGACCTGCCGGGGATGTCGTTCGCCGAGACATTGCCGCCCGATTCCGATGCCGTACCCGCGGCGACCGCGGTGCCGCGCTATTACGAGCTCTACGAGAAGCGCTTCGATCTGCGGGTCCACCGCCCGGTCTCGGTGACCGTGGTCTGCGACCGCAATGCGGACGGAACCCCCTGCGCCGCAGGCCCGGACCTCACGGCCGGGCGCGGCACGACGCTGAATGTCGAGACCGATGCCGCGGGCACCATCCGGGTGCGCGGCCTGATCAATGGCACCGGCACCTGGGAGCGTCCCTTCATTCCGCACTATCCGGGCGCGGAGACCTTCACCGGACGGCAGCTGCACACCCACGACTACCGCACCGCCGAGGAATTCGTTGGTAAGCATGTCGTCGTGGTCGGCGGCGGGGTGTCGGCGGTCCAGCTGCTCGACGAGATCTCGCAGGTCACCACCACCACCTGGGTGACACGGCGGGAACCGGTATTCCGCGATGGGCCGTTCGCCGAGGCAGATGGCCGCGCCGCCGTCGCCATTGTGGAGGACCGGGTGCGGCGCGGACTGCCGCCGGGTTCGGTGGTCTCGGTCACCGGACTGCGGCTCGACGATCGGGTGCGTGCCGCGCAGGCCCGTGGTGCGCTGACCCGGCGGCCGATGTTCGCGAGCATCGAACCGAATGGGGTGCGCTGGGCCGACGGCTCGTTCCAACCGGCCGATGTGATCCTGTGGGCGACCGGATTCCGCAGTTCACTGGACCATTTGGCGCCTATGCGCCTGCGTGGCCCCGGCGGCGGCATCACCATGACCGGCCGCCTCGCCACTCAGGTAGCGGTCGACCCGCGCATACATCTGATCGGCTACGGCCCGTCCGCGAGCACCATCGGCGCCAACCGAGCCGGACGCGCAGCCGCCCAGGAACTCACCGAGTACCTGGGGTTGCAATAGCGCGAGGGGCTACATCCCGATCGTGAAAGTGGCCGGATCGGGACCGATCCGGGATCCGCTGTCCAGCGCGTTGATGGCGTCCATCTGTTCGCGGGTGAGTTCGAAGCCGAAGACATCGAAATTGGCGGTGATGCGCGACGGGGTGACCGACTTCGGGATGACGATGATGCCCAACTGCAGATGCCAGCGGATGATCACCTGGGCCGGAGTGCAGCCGACCTGGCTGGCAATGGCGACGATGGTCGGATCATCGAGCAGCGTGCCCTGACCGAGCGGACTCCACGCCTCGGTGGCAATGGCGTTCGCATCGTGGAAGGCGCGCAGCTCGCGCTGGGCCAGCCGGGGATGCAGTTCGATCTGGTTGACCACCGGAATCTCACCGGTCTCGCCGATGAGGCGGTCGAGGTCGCCGACGGTGAAGTTCGAGACGCCGATCGAGCGGACCCGGCCGTGGGCCTTCAGTGTCTGGAATGCCTTGAAGGTCTCGACATAGCGATCGGCCTGCGCCATCGGCCAGTGGATGAGGTAGAGATCGAGGTAGTCCAGACCGAGCCGGGCCATGCTGACGTCGAAGGCGCGCAGCGTGGAGTCGTAGCCCTGTTCGGAATTCCACAGTTTGGTGGTGACATAGATCTCATCGCGCGGCAGCCCGGATTCCCGGATGGCGCGACCGGTGCCCTCCTCATTGCCGTAGATCGCGGCGGTGTCGATGCTGCGATAGCCCGCCTCCAGTGCGGCGGTGACGACCGGGTAGACGTCATCGGGCGGAACTTGGAACACACCGAAGCCGAGCTGCGGGATCACGTTCCCGTCGTTCAGCACGATCGAAGGGATGGTGCAGGTCTCGCTTCTGAAGGTCACAGTCCGACCGTAGAAGTGCCGTGCCGAGTCGTCAACGAAAGCCCTCCGCGTGTTGACCACCGGTTTGCCGGTTGCCACGCGATTTGCGCCGGTTGTCGGAGTCGCTCAGGATTCGGGCAGACCGAGCCGGCGGTAGCGGGTGTGCCGGGACGCGCGCAGTTCGTCCAGCGGTCGGGCGCGCAGACCGGCCAGCTCCTCGGCAATGGCGGCGACCATGCGTCGGGCGAAGTCGACCGGTTCGTCAGCGGCGTCGGGAAATTCGGCGACGATGCGATCGACCACACCGTCGGCGAGCAGATCGGCGGCCCGAATGCCCTGTGCCGCGGCCAACTCCGGGGCGTGGTCGGTGTCGCGGTAGACGATCGCGCTGGCGCCCTCCGGCGGCAGCGGCGCGAGCCAGCCGTGGGTGGCGGCCAGCACGCGGTCGGCCGGGAGCAGGGCCAGTGCACCGCCGCCGGTACCCTGGCCGAGCAGGATCGAGATGGTCGGGGTGTCCAAGGTCACCAGATCCGCTATGCAGCGCGCGATTTCCGGTGCGAGCCCGCGTTCCTCGGCCTCCTTCGACAGCGCCGCGCCGACCGTATCGATCACCAGCACCAGCGGTAGCCGCAACTCCTCAGCAATCGCCATACTGCGCCGTGCCTCCCGCAGCGCGGCCGGTCCCATGGTGTGTTCGCCCTGCTGCCCGGAGCGGTCGTGGCCGAAGACCACGCACGGCTGGCCGCGGAAACGGGCCAGCGCGTGCACGATCGTGCGATCGGATTCGCCCTGGCCGGTGCCGCTGAGCGGCACCCGTTGCGTCACATGGCGCAAAAGGTCACGAATACCTGGCCTGCCGGGACGGCGCGAGATCCGCACCGAATCCCAGGCCGGGACAACGTCATTCGCCTCCGCAGCGGTCGAGTCCACGCGATCCGGCGACGTACCGGTGCCGCGTACCGGTGCCGCCCAACCGGGTTCGGCCGCAACGGGATCCGGCACGCCGCTCAGAACGCTCAAGGCGCGGTGCGCGATCCGGCGGAATACCGGCACCGGCAGCACCCCATCGATCACACCGCTGTGGTACAGATTCTCCGCGACCTGCACGCCTTCCGGAAAATCCCGGCCGTACAACGCTTTATAGACGCGCGGGCCGAGAAACCCGATCAGCGCACCGGGTTCGGCGAAGGTCATATGCCCGAGCGAACCCCAGGACGCGAAGACGCCGCCCATGGTGGGATTGCGCAGATAGACCAGATACGGATGTCCGGCCGCCTTGTGCGCCGCGACCGCACCCGCGATCTTCACCATCTGCACGAAAGCGACTGTGCCCTCCTGCATTCGGGTGCCACCGGAGGTCGGCGACGCGACCAGCGGCAAGCCGAGTTCGGTCGCGCGCTCGACCGCCACGACGATCCGCTCCGCCGCGGCCACACCGATCGAACCCGCCAAAAAACCGAACTCGCAGGCGATTACGGCCACGCGACGGCCGCGCAGCAGACCTTCACCGGTGAGTACGGACTCATCGGTCCCGGCCGTCCGCGCGGCCTTACGCAGATCCTCGCGGTACCGCGGGGACGCGGCCACCGTCACCGGTGGCCGGTCCCAGCTGATATACGAGCCCGAATCGAGCAGTTGCCCGAACAGCTCCCGCGCGGAAATCCTCACCGAGCGAGCTTAGCCACTCGCTCCGCAGGGGCTCAGTAGCCTTGCATGACCTTGCGTAGGGCGTATTCGGTGAGCGAAACCAGCGCCTGCTTGGCGGGCTCGCGACGGCGGGCGTCGATGGACAGGATCGGCACATCCGCAGGCACCGCGAGGGCCTGACGGATGTCCTCGATCGGATACCGCGGTGCGTCGTCGAATTCGTTGAGCGCAACCAGGAACGGCAGGTTGCGCGCCTCGAAGTAGTCGACTGCGGCGAAGCTGTCCTCGAGTCTGCGGGTGTCGACCAGCACCACCGCGCCGATGGCGCCGCGGATCAGGTCGTCCCACATGAACCAGAATCGGTACTGGCCCGGCGTACCGAACAGGTACAACACCAGATCGTCGGCGAGGCTGATCCGGCCGAAGTCCATCGCCACCGTGGTGGTCGACTTCATCGGAATGCCGGTCAGATTGTCGATTCCGGTGCTGGCATTGGTGACCAAAGCCTCGGTGCGCAGCGGAACGATCTCCGAAACTGCACCAACCAACGTGGTCTTGCCAACACCGAAGCCGCCTGCGACGACAATCTTCGCCGAAGTCGGCTTACTGGTGCGGGTATCGACCTGCGCCGTCGAATCAAATACGCCGGAGTCCACTGAGAACCCTTTCGATCAGCTCGCGACGCTCATCGTCGCTGGAATCGTCTTTCAAAGTCGCCGACACTCGCACATGCCCGGCCTCGATGAGGTCGGCCACCAGCACGCGGGCCACCCCAATGGGGATACCCAAACGCGCTGCCACTTCGGCAACGGACGGCGATTCTCTGCACAACTCCACGATGGACGTCTCGATGTTGGTCAGTTCGAACTGCCGCTCCAAGGCGACCGGATGCGATGCGACGAGTGCCTCCAACGCCAACTCGACCGCGGGCCGGGTGCGGCCCGCAGTCAAGGAGTACGGGCGAACGAGGCTGGGCTCGGCGCTCCCCATGCGGTGATCGTCTATGTCCATCCCACCATCAGGAACCCATCGTGACGCGTGGCGTGGCCTGCACCGTCTGACCCACACGTTCGACCAACAGGGCCATTTCGTAACCGACCTGGCCGATATCGCATGACGTATTTGTCAGCACCGCGAGATAGGAGCCGTCGCCGACTGCCATGAGTAGCAGGTAACCGTGCTCCATCTCGACCACCGACTGCAGCACGGTGCCGCCTTCGAATAGGTTCGAGACGCCCACCGAGAGGCTGGCAAGTCCGGCGGTGACAGCCGAGAGCTGTTCGGCGCGGTCCACCGGCAGCTGCGCGCTCGCCGCCATGAGTAGGCCGTCAGCCGAGACCAGGACGGCATGAGCTACGCCAGGAACCTCGTTGGCGAAGTTCGAAACCAGCCAATCCAGCTGACGATTCGTACCACCTAGATCGGGGTTCATCGGTCTCCTTTATCTCCGGTTAGGTTCATTGCCTTCATTGCGCGGCCATCCCGGACGCCCTGCTGGTGACGACTCAAGCTGGACCTGATCGTTTCTGGATCGCGACGCGTCGCGCGATCGGCGTTGCCGTTGACACCACCGGGGACCAGCCTCCCGCCCGGATTGCGTTGCGGCAACCCGGCAGCCGTCTTTGTTTCGTTCTGGGCCTCACTCGCGCGGCGAGCGGCCTGCCATCCTTCGTCACCCGGCGATTCGAAGGATGCCGCCACCTGGGACCGGTCGGTATTCGGATCCGAGAGCCACGCCGACATCATCTCGGCGAAGATCGGGGTGCCGCCCATTACCGAATCAGAATCGACTGCCGGCTGCAACCTGGTCTGGAAGAAAGACGCCGCCTTCTCCGGATCAGGCTTGAAGCTGTGCCGCCCCGGATCGCGCGGTGCGGTCGAGGTTCCGCTCTCGGAGACCGCGGGCACCTCACCGCTCGCCGCGGGCTGGGTCAGACCGCGATCGCGCCGTGGCAGTGCGATACCCGGCGGGACTTCCTGACGCGGCAGTGCGGTCGCACCCGGCTCCCGCTGGGGCAGACCCGGAATGCCCGGCTCCCGCTGCGGGAGAGCATCGCGAGACGGCAAGCCATCGCGAGACGGCAAGCCATCGCGAGACGGCAAGCCATCGCGAGACGGCAAGCCATCGCGAGACGGCAGGCTATCGCGCGACGGCAGGCCATCACGCTGATGCAGACCGTTCGACGGCCGTTGCGGCAAGCCGTTCGGCGTCTCGCGCTGCGGCAGATTCGCCGCGGGCGACTGCCGCTGCGGCAGACCGCCCGACGCCGACTCACGCTGCGGCAGACCACCGGACGCCGACTCACGCTGCGGCAGACCGGTCGAACTCGCATCACGCTGCGGCAGACCACCACCCAAAGCCGACTCACGCAACGGCAGACCACCGGAAGCGGGATCGCGCTGCGGCAGACCCGAGCCGGCATCCCGCTGCGGCAGACCGCTCAGACCCGAATCACGCTGGGGCAGACCGCCCGACGCCGACTCACGCTGCGGCAGACCGGTCGAACCCGCATCACGCTGCGGCAGACCACCACCCAAAGCCGACTCACGCAACGGCAGACCACCGGAAGCGGGATCGCGCTGCGGCAGACCCGAGCCGGCATCCCGCTGCGGCAGACCGCTCAGACCCGAATCACGCTGCGGCAGACCATTCGTCCCGGCCTCCCGCTGCGGCAGACCGCTGGCCCCGGCTTCGCGCTGCGGCAAGCCGTTCGGCGTCTCGCGCTGCGGCAGATTCGCCGCGGGCGACTGCCGCTGCGGCAGACCGGTTACACCCGGCTCACGCTGGGGCAGACCACCCGAAGCCGACTCACGCTGCGGCAAACCCGAACCGGCATCCCGCTGTGGCAGACCCGAACCGGCATCCCGCTGTGGCAAACCCGAACCCGTGTCGCGCGCCGGCAGACCGGTCGCACCGGGCTCACGCTGCGGCAGACCGTTCGAACCCGACGAACGCTGTGGCAGACCGCCAGCACCCTCGCGCGGCGGCACACCATTGGTACCCGGCTGACGCTGCGGCAGACCACCACCGACCGGACCACCCTCGGGCTGCGGCACCCCACTCGTGCCGGGCTGACGCTGTGGCAGACCACCACTATTCAGATTCCGCGGCGGCAGGCCACCACCGGAGATGGTCGGCTCGGCGCCGGGCCGGTTCGGCGGCGGACCGCCAGGAGTGACATTGCGCTTGGGCAGGCTGGCCGCGGCTAGCTTGCCGCGCTGCGGACCGCTCGGCGCCGGTCCCGAGGCGGGGCGCAGGGACGCACCCGACTGTGCCGAATCCTGACGCAGTCCGGAAGATCCCGAGGCCATGGTCGAGCCGGGCGAACGCTGCGGCAGACCACCTGCGGCCGGAATCGGCCCACTCGTCGCGGACGGCGCCGGACTGCTGACCGGAATTGGGCCGCTCACACCGGGATCGACGGTAACCATGACATTGCCGCCCGGCGTCCTGGTGATCGCACGCGTCTGCATCGCCGCCGCAGTCGACGGCCGCTGCGGACCACCGGAGGCAACCTGCGGCGTCGCCGCCTGCGGCATCGCGGTGGTCTGTCCCTGCCCGAGCACAATGAGCTTCATCGGAACATGCACGGTAACCGTGACACCGGGATCCCGCGCAGTATCGAAGGTCGGGCGCAGCCGCACGGTGAGTCCGTGCCGCTCGGCCAGTCGGCCGACCACGAAAAGACCCATGTGCCGGGCGGTATCCGGACCAGGTTCGGCGGTCTGCTCGAGCCGTCGGTTGATATCGGCCATCTCGGCGGGCGGCATACCGATGCCGCGGTCCGCGACCTCGATGAGCATGCCCTGGTCGTGTCCCTGCGCGAAGGTGAACTTCACGTCGGTCTCCGGCGGCGAGGCGCGCAGCGCGTTGTCCAGGAGTTCGGCGAACAGGTGCGCCATATCCGAGGCGGCGGGCTCGACCAGCGAACCACGCGGCGTGGCACCGAGCTTCACCCGTTCGTAGTCCTCGACCTCGGAGATCGCCGCACGCAGCACGTCCGCGATCTCGACCGGCGCGGACTTGCTGCGCCGCTGCCTGGTACCCGCGAGAATCAGCAGGTTATCGCCGTTCCGGCGCATACGAGCCGCGAGATGGTCCAGCCGGAACAGGTTTTCCAGCAGGCGGGGATCCTTCTCGTCGTACTCCATCGCCTCGATCAAGCTGAGCTGGTGGTCGACGAGCGACTTGGAACGCCGGGCCAGGGTTTCGAACATGTCATTGACCTGGGCACGCATCTGCGCCTGGTCACTGGCCAAACGCAGGGCCTGGCCGTGGATGTCGTCGACGGCCCTGGCCAGCTGACCGATCTCCTCGGCACTGCGGATCGGCATCGGTTCCAGCGGCACGTCCTCCGGGGACGCGCCGTTGCGCAGCTGGGCGACCTCGTGCGGCAGATCGCTCTCGGCGACGCGCAGCGCCGCGAGGCGCAGCCGGTGTAGTGGCACGATCATCGAGCGCGCGACGAAGACCGCGAGCAACAGCGCGGCGAGAATGGTCGCGATGACGACCGCGGTGTAGGTCCACGCATCGGTATTGGCCGTGGACACCAGCGCACTCATCGCCGTATCGATGTCCTTGGTCGACTTGTTGACCACGCGCTCGTAGACATCGAGGCTGCCGGTCAGCGAGTTCTTCAGATCACCGACCGGGATCTTGCCGGACTGTGCCTCCGGGCTGGTCAGCAGCGAGATCCGGTTATCGATGCCGGCGCGCAGGTCGGCGATCGAGGAGTCGGCGTCCGGGAAGCGGTGGGCGAGCACGTTGAGCATCGCCCGCTCGGTATTGGCCGCGGTGATCGCGCCCTGCACGCCCGCCGCCGAACCGCGCAGCACCTCGGGGAATGCGGCGACCTCACCGACCAGCGCGGCGCGGGTGTTCAGCGAGTCGACCAGCCGCAGTTTCGCCTGTTCGATGGCTTGGTCGCTGACCTGGCCGACCGTCGACTCGACGATGCGCACACTGTCGTTGCGGACCTTGTCGATCATGCCGATGATTTCGGCCGGTGTCTGCGTCGTGACGTTCTTGCCCTGGGCGCGCACGGCCTTGGCCTGGGTGATCATGCTGTCCAGCGCCGCGCGAGCACCCGCGACACCGTCGACTTTGCCGACCGACTGCTCGGCATCGGCGATGACCTTGTCGAGGTCCGCGAGGTTCTTATCGGACACGATCGACACGTTCGGCATGATCGAAATCATCTGCGAACCCGCCGTCGTCGCCGTCTGCGCACTCAGCGCGGTGACGGCCGGAATCGCCTCGATGTTCCCAGCGGCGGCGTCCAGTCGGTTCGCGTCGGCGAACTCGGTGGTAATCCTGGACACGCCGAGCCCAACTGCGACTGCCAGCGGAACGGCCAAGACCGCCGTAACCTTCCAGCGCAGGTCCCAGTTGCCGAGCGCCCAGCGTTTGCTGCCGGACCTTGCGGCGTCACGCATCTCCCACTCACTTTCCAAACTGGCCCCAACCACGTGCCATCAGCGAACCTAGACAATCGCATGCTGGCTCGACAGGCAGAGCTGGCCGAGGAACTGCGGCTGGCCGAGAAATTGCGTCTACGACGGCCCAAATAAGTGACATCAGATTCTAACGGATCAATAACAGCTTGGGTGACGTTGAGTATGGTTACGGGCCTTGACCTGCCGATAATTGGCAAAACCAAAGGTCGCGGCACCCACCCGGGCGTCGCGTGAAGTCTGCCACAATCGTGCTGATCTATCGAGGCGGGCATCGAGCGAGGCTAGGGAGCACGGTTTTGAGCACTGCATCGCGCAGCGATTCCATGGGGGGTGGTGGTCGGGAGACGGGTGGGCGCACTGCATCGCGCAGCGATTCCACGGGGAGTGGTGGTCGGGAGACGGGGCGGAATGAGTACCGGCCGGTATATCAGACCTCCCTGGTCGATCCCGCCGAGTTCTGGGCCGAGGCGGCGGAGGCGATCGACTGGGAGGTCCCGCCGACCCAGATCGTCGACACCACGGCTCGCGCGATGGCCAGATGGTTTCCGGACGCTCGCCTGAATACCTCCTTCAACGCCCTCGACCGGCATGTGCACGGTGGTGCCGCGTCGAACGAAGTGAGCCGGGCCGATCAGCCCGCACTAATATACGACTCCGCTATGACCGGCACCAGTGGTGTTTTCACCTACGCCGAACTACTCGCGGCGGTTGCCGAATTCGCCGGTGCGATGGTCCGTTTGGGCGTCTCGGCGGGTGACCGCGTCGTCATCTACCTGCCCATGATCCCCGAGGCCGTGATCGCCATGTTGGCCTGCGCCCGCATCGGCGCGGTGCATTCGGTGGTCTTCGGCGGCTTCGCCGCACCCGAACTCGCCGCCCGCATCGACGATGCCGAGCCTGTGCTGATCGTCACTGCCTCGGGCGGCTTGGAGCCGGGTCGGGCGATCGACTATCCGCCGATCGTGCTGCAGGCGCTCGATCTCGCCGAGACCAGCGCGCCACGCCACGTGATCGTGAAACAGCGCCCGCAGTTCCCGACTATCCACTTCCCCGCCCCACAGCCGGCCACCGAATCACTGCCGAGTTCCGCTCAGACCGTCGCGGCGCAATGGCTGGATTGGGACGACGCTGTCCGAGATGCGCCACCCGCCGATCCGGTGCCGGTCGCCGCGACCGATCCGCTCTACATCCTCTACACCTCGGGCACCACCGGGAAGCCGAAGGGCGTGGTCCGCGACAACGGCGGACATGCGGTCGCGCTGGCCTGGTCCATGCGCAATATCTATGACGTCGGTCCCGGCCAGGTGATGTGGACTGCCTCCGATGTGGGCTGGGTGGTCGGCCACTCCTACATCGTCTACGCGCCGCTGCTGGTCGGCGCGACAACGCTGCTCTACGAAGGCAAGCCGGTCGGCACTCCGGACGCGGGTGCGTACTGGCGGGTGGTCGCAGAGCACAACGTCCGGGTGCTGTTCACCGCGCCGACCGCGCTGCGCGCCATCCGCAAGGCCGATCCCGATGCCGAGCTGGCGCACAGCTACGACCTGTCCGGCCTGCGCGCGCTGTTCTGCGCCGGGGAGCGCCTCGATCCGGCCACCTACGAGTGGGCCAGCGAAGTATTGCTCGCCGACCGGACGGACTGCCCGGTGGTCGACCACTGGTGGCAGACCGAGACCGGCTGGCCGATCTGCGCGAATCTGCTCGGCCTGCAACAGCTTCCGATCAAGGCGGGTTCGGCGTCGGTGCCGGTCCCCGGCTACCGGCTGCGGGTGCTCGACGCCGAGGGCAATCCGGTCGCGCCGGGTACCGAGGGCAATATCGTCATCGGGCTACCACTACCGCCCGGCACACTGACCGGGCTATGGCGCGACGAAGAGCGCTTCCAGCGTTCCTATATGTCGGCATTTCCCGGCCACTACCTCACCGGCGACTCCGGATACTTCGATGAGGACGGCTACCTCTACGTGCTCGGTCGCAGTGACGACGTGATCAATATGGCCGGGCACCGGCTCTCGGCTGGCAGCATCGAGGCCGCCATCGCGGGACATGCCGCGGTCGCCGAATGCGCGGTGATCGGGCTGCCCGATGAACTCAAGGGCCAGCGGCCGATCGCATACGTGGTGCTCAAATCCGGCGTCGAAATCGATCCGGAGCGCCTCCGCGAGGAACTGGTCGCCCGGGTGCGCGAGCAGGTCGGTGCGATCGCCACCCTGCACGACGCCGTCATCGTTTCCGCACTGCCCAAGACCCGATCGGGCAAGATCCTGCGCAAGACCCTCCGCCAGATCACCGCGGGCGATACCTACGAGGTGCCGTCCACCATCGAAGACCCCTCGGTGTTGGCCGCACTGGAAGTGCAGATCCGGGCCAGCCGTCTGCAGGAGTCGGGACCCGAAGCCGTCGCCCCGAACGGCGATCCCATTGTGCCGTCATAACTTTGCGGCACCGCGGCGTTACACCCCTTAGGGAATCCTCAGGGATAGCTCACACCTGTGCCAGCGCTGGGCAATAGCGTCTGATGCGCTGGACCACAGCACTGATCGAAGACGTAGACCCGTAGATCTGGAGGCACAGATGAAACTCTTCCGCAGTCGCCCGGCCGTCGCCGCGCTCGCCGTAGGCGCAACGGCCAGTGTGGCCGTGTTGCTCTCCCCGGCCATCGCAGCCGCGGATCCGATGACACTGGCCGGGCCGCTGCTGAGTTCCGACTGCACCTTCGCGCAGGTCGATGCGGCGCTGCACGCCAAAGCACCGCAACTGGCGGCGATGCTCGACGCCAATCCGACCCAGAAGGCCGAACTGCAGCGCAAGTTCGACCAACCAGTCGAGCAGCGCCGCGCTGAACTCCAGGCAATGATCAACGAGAACCCGGACGCCGCGAAGGATGCGGAGAACGATCCGCGCGCCAACAGTCTGGCGGCAACCATCCGCACGGTGGCCGAGACCTGCCACAACTACTGACGGCCGTCCGACACGCCGAGCTGACTCCCCGGATACCGACCGGCCGACCGGTCCGGCAAGCACATGGGTAACTCGCCGGGTACGCCCGACAATGCCGAGGCACCCACTGCGGGACCTGCCTCAAAACATGGGAACACCTGCTGGTATGGCCGGAATATCCGGGGAGCTGGGGGAGCAGAATGAACGATGTGACCATCGAACGCAGCGCAAACCCGACCGTCCTTGTCGTCGACGATGACGAGGACGTACTCGCATCGGTCGAGCGCGGGCTGCGCCTGTCCGGCTTCCAGGTTCGGGTCGCCAGGGACGGCGCCGAGGCGCTGCGCAGCGTGACCGAGCAGGCGCCGGACGCGGTGGTGCTCGATATGAATATGCCGGTGCTCGACGGCGCGGGCGTGGTGACGGCATTGCGCGCACTCGGCAATGACGTCCCGATCTGCGTGCTCAGCGCCCGCGCCTCCGTCGACGACCGGATCTCCGGACTGGAATCCGGTGCCGACGACTATCTGACCAAGCCGTTCGTGCTGGCCGAATTGGTAGCGCGGATAAAGGCTTTGCTGCGCCGCCGCTCGGACGCCCCGGCCTCGGCCACCCCCGGCGCGATCGCGGTCGGACCGCTCGAGGTCGATGTCGCCGGATACCGCGCACTGCTGAACGGGCGCGAAATCGAGCTCACCAAGCGCGAATTCGAACTGCTGTCCACCCTGGCGCGCAATGCGGGCGTGGTGCTGAGCCGCGAGCGGCTGCTGGAATTGGTGTGGGGCTACGACTTCGCCGCCGATACCAACGTCGTCGATGTCTTCGTCGGATATCTGCGGCGCAAGCTGGAGGTGGAGCGCACGCCCCGGCTCCTGCACACCGTCCGCGGCGTCGGGTTCGTGCTGCGAGCGCCCAAGTGAGTGCGCCATGACACCGACGCCCCAGCTGACCTCCGGCCCAGCGACTCCCGCAAAACGGCGGCGGCGCACATTCTCGCTGCGTACTCGGGTGGCCGGAGCGGCCGCGGTCGGGGCGATCATCATTGTCACGATCATCGGTCTGCTCTCCTCACAGGCCATCGAGCGCAATAATCTGGCCCAGACCGATCAGCAGCTGACCATCGCATCGCGGCTGGTGCTGATCGATTCGGTGCTTGCCGTCGGTGTGCTCGGTCTGGTCGGTCCGACCTATGACATGGCGGTGACGGTCCGCGATAACAACACGATCGTGGCGAGCACACCCATTCGCCTGCCCGAACAGCCGATCGGATCGCATTCGGTCACCGTGAACGGCACGCCGTTCCGCGTGCTCACCACCACCGAGAACCAGCCAGCGGGACGGGTTGTCTCGCTGGGCATTCCGGCCACCGACGCGGCACGGGCAACCGCCGAGCAACAACGCTGGGTGCTGGCCGGAGCCGGATTGGCGATCGCCACCGCGGCCGCACTCGGCTGGCTGCTCGCGGGCCGTGCGGTGCGCCCGATCGTCGATCTGACCCGACAGGTCGGCGCGCGCAGCGGATATCGCGATCCGGACAATCCACAGGCGCCGGTCGACGGATCCGGAGTCAGGGAGGCGGAAAAACTCGCCGAGGCGGTGAACACCCTGCTACAGCGGGTGGATCAGGCGCAGAGCGAAACCGCCGCCGCACTGGAAACCGCAAGGGATTTCGCGGCCGTATCCGCACATGAACTGCGCACACCCCTCACCGCGATGCGCACCGATCTCGAGGTGCTGCGCACCCTCGATCTGGACGAGGCGCAGCGCGCCGAAATCCTCGCCGACGTGCAGCGCAGCCAGGGCCGCGTCGAAACCACCTTGGCCGCACTGGAACGTCTGGCCTCCGGCGATCTGACGCATGAGCGCGATCATGTAGCAACCGACGTCGGCGATCTGTGCGATCAAGCCGCGCACGATGCCATGCGGCACTTCCCGGGACTGAGCGTACGCATCGATACCGATGCCGAACTGATCACCCGCGGCCTGCCCGCCGGACTGCGGCTGGCGGTGGACAATGCCCTGGCCAACTCGGTCAAACACGGCAGTGCCACCGAGGCAGTGGTCTCCGCGCACCGAATCCCCAATGGCCACATACTGATCACCATCGACGACAATGGCCGCGGCATTCCCGTCGAGGAGCGCACCGCCGTCTTCGAACGATTCTTCCGCGGCAGTCAGGCCAGTAAGGGCGGATCCGGACTCGGCCTCGCCCTCGTCGCCCAACAGGCCCAATTACACGGCGGCCGCGCCTACTTCGATGACAGCCCACTCGGCGGCGCACGTTTGGTGCTCGAACTACCGGAGCGCAGTACCGAGGCCTGACCGAGCCGAAAACGCAAACCGGCCCGGGATGCGGCCGACGACAATTGCCGCCGTTGCGCTGCCCGGGCCGGTTCGCCGAGTAAGAAGTCCTACTTCGGCGGCGCGGTGACCTTGACCGGCTTACCCCACGCCGACAGCGTCACCTTGATGGTGCCCGGATCCCGCTTGACCACTGCCTGAACCAGATTCGGGCCGGTGCCGGGCGAGGCCGCCTGCGACGGCAGCGCCGATGCCGAACCCGACGGCGGCGCGACATCCGCGATCCACAGGGTGATCGGGAACGTACCGGCCGGGTCACCCGACTTGGGCACGATGGGATCGATCACCGAGGAGTCGATGGTGCCGGACACCTTCACGGTGTCGGTGCCATCGAGCTTTTCCCGACCTTCCACCTTGGGGTTCTTCACCTGGGCAACGAGGTTGGCCAGACCCTTGTCCTTGTCCAGGATTACGCCCGGGTCGTAGATCTGTTCGGCCGAACCCACTTTGGCGTAGGCGGAGGAACCACCGGTCTGCGCGTACATCACCTTGTCGACGACCAGGAACTTGGCCTGGATGAAGTCGGCCTCGGGCTTGGTCCGCACCTTCGCCTCACCGATCGCCTGACCGGCGCCCTGCGGCTGGTTGGTCACATCCGCCGAAACGGTCTCGACCGGGAGGTTGGTGAGGTTGTCCACCTTCAGATTCAGGTGCACGGCCTGCAGAGTCTGGGTAGTTCTGGCGGACTCCTGCACGATCTGCGCCGCATCGGGCAGTTGGCCCGAAGGCGGTGCAGACGAAGTGGTGGACTTCGAGTCGGAGCTGGAGCTGCAACCCGTCACCAGTGCCGCGAACACGGACGCCGCGACCACGGCGGGCACGAGTCCCGGTCGGCGAAGCCGGATTCGGTGCGAGGTGCGTGCTCGCGCTGTCAGGTCACTCAATGTTCTGCCCCCAGAAGAGTGCGAGGTCGATACGACCGGTTGGTATGACGGGGACAGCTGGTGCTGCCGCCCGATGTAGTGCAGCATTTCGCCCGCCAGATTAGCCTGTCCCGCAGGCCAACTCGACCCCGTTCGCAGGCGAAGTCGAGGCGAGCCGCACACACTGCGGGTGACGACGTTACCCTTGGTGCGGTCTTCTCGCAGAGATCGGGGGGAATCCGATGCGAAAGTAACCGGGTTAAGGGATTGTTTGGTGAGATGTAAGGCACTGGAAGCACGATGCTGCCATGAACGTTCAGGCAGTGCGTGCGACTTTGGCGGGACATCCGGTTCACCGGATGAAGCGACCCCGCGCCTGTCCGCGATACACGCCATAACCCCGGGGCCGACAACGGCCACCGAACCGCGGATCAGACACGGAGGAATGCGATGACGAACAGCCGACCAGAAGCGGAGGAGCGGGACTTCCGTAGACCGCCCGGGCCGCCTCCTGGTGGCCCGCGGATCTCAAATGTGTGGGTATACAACGGAAAAGCCTACGATCTGAGCGACTGGATCTCCAAGCATCCCGGCGGCGAGTTCTTCATCGGGCGAACGAAAAATCGCGACATCACCTCCATCATCGGGTCCTACCATCGCGATCCGGAACGCATCGGACGAATGCTCGAGCGATATGCGCTCGGCCGCGACGCATTGCCCGAGGACATCCATCCGAAGAACAATGCACCGGATTTCTTGTTCAAAGAAGGCTTCGACAGCTGGCAGGACACCCCGAAGTACCGATTCGACAATAAGGATGATCTGCTCCACCAGGTAAAGGCGCGGTTGAAAGAACCGCAGCTGGCCGCGCGCCTGCGGCGCATGGACACGATCTTCAACATCGTGGTCGCGGTGCTGGCCGTCGCGTACTTCGCGGTCCAGGGGTTGCGCCTGTTCGAGCGCAGTTGGATGCCGTTGCCGGTCTTCGTGATCGCGATGGTGCTGCTGCGCAGTTCGCTGGCCGGATTCGGCCACTACGCGATCCACCGGGCGCAAAAGGGCCTCAACAAGATCTACACGAACACCTTCGATTTCAATTACGTGGCACTGGCTTTCGTCACGGCGGACGGCCACGCACTGCTGCACCA
This sequence comes from Nocardia sp. NPDC004278, assembly GCF_053602975.1. Taxonomy (NCBI): domain Bacteria; kingdom Bacillati; phylum Actinomycetota; class Actinomycetes; order Mycobacteriales; family Nocardiaceae; genus Nocardia; species Nocardia sp. NPDC004278. Next base: position 260,081 of record NZ_JBSGEQ010000008.1, on the reverse strand, counting down.
CCCGCACACCCAGAGTGAAGTCGATATCAAGAAGAACGTCTTCACCATGATGATGCGGGTGCCGCGGCTATACCGTGTGCCAATTCACACCCTGCACAAATTCGGTCACACAGTGACCGGCATGACGATTCGACTGCTCGATGTCTGCCGACTCACCCGAAAAGTCGGCATCAAGGACATGTACGGAACGTGGGGCGGAGCACTGCCACACTTCATCGGATCGTTCGGGGTGCGCGCACTACTGCTCGGCGAGTTGGTGGTATTCACCCTCGCGGGCGATTTCTGGGCCTGGGCACTGCAATTCGTGGTGACGCTGTGGATCAGCACCTTCCTGGTTGTCGCGAGTCATGATTTCGAAGTGGAGACCGAGGAACTCCCCGCACCCGATACCGAGGACTGGGCCGTCAACCAAGTGGAGCAGGCCTACGACCTGAAGGTAATCGGAAACCGTTATATCGACTGTTTTCTGGCGGCGGGTCTGAGTTCACACCGCGTACATCACGTGCTGCCGTTCCAGCGCAGCGGATTCGCCAATATCGCCACCGAGGACGTATTGCGCGAGGAGGCGGCGAAATTCGGGGTCGAATGGCTGCCTGCCAAGAGCTTCTTCGTCGATCGGTTCCCGAAGCTCTGCCGCACCTACCTGCTGTCGCCCTCACGCGAGGCCGAGGAACGGAACTGGGGCTTCATCCGCGAGCACTTCGCGCCGGGAGCACTGAAGACATGCGTGGTCTACACAGCACAGGGGTTCACCGGAATCGGCACGGTCTGAACCGATTCCGCTGACCGATCGACCGATCGAGCCGCCCCCCGACGGCGGCGCCGATCACCATTTTCACAAGAAACGGGGAGAATTTCGTGTCTATCAGCATCGATGAGGGAACGTCGGCGGCTCGCCAGGGGAACGAGCACGGCCACAACCTCGCCGAATACGGGCTGCCACCGGCGCCGCCGACCACGGTCGGCGTGATCGAGAGCATTGCGACCGGAGCGCCGAGTCGGCATATCGCTCAGGACGATGCCGCCGACCGGGTCGCCGAGCTGTTCACCGATCCGCAGCAGCGGGCGCGGATCTCGCGGGTCTACCAGAAGACCAAGATCGACACCCGGCGCATGGTCGTCGATCCGCTCGATCCCGAATTCCTGCCGTTCAGTAGGGATCCCGGCACGATCCGGGACCGGATGAACCTGTACTACCGGCACGCGGTGCCGCTGGCCGTCGATGTCGCCGGACGCGCACTCGCCGGAATCGAGGACGCGGCGGCGGAAATCGGATTGCTCGTCTTCGTGACCAGCACCGGTTTCATCGCCCCCGGCGTCGACGTCGCCGTGGTGAAGCAGCTCGGGCTGTCGCCGTCGGTGGGTCGGGTCGTGGTGAACTTCATGGGGTGCGCGGCCGCCATGAACGGCATTCGCACTGCCGTGGATTATGTTCGGGCGCATCCGGATAAGAAGGCCATGGTGGTGTGCCTCGAGCTCAGCTCGGTGAATGCGGTCTTCGACGACAATGTCAACGATGTGATCATCCACAGCCTGTTCGGGGACGGATGCGGGGCGGTCGTCATCGGCGCTGGTCGGGTCCAGCAGCCGCTGGCCCCCGGCAAGGTGGTGATTCGGGACAGCTTCAGCCAGCTGTTCGACGGCGCGGAGGACGGCATCGTGCTCGGCGTCAATCACAATGGCATCACCTGCGAGTTGTCGGAGAATCTGCCCCGGTACATCTATTCCGGGGTCGATCCCGTGGTCACCGATATCCTGCGCCGCAATGGTCTGCAGAAGTCCGATATCGATCTGTGGGCGATCCATCCGGGTGGGCCCAAGATCATCGAGGAGTCCGTGCATTCGCTGGGAATCGCACCGGAGCGGGCGGCGCTGAGCTGGGATGTGCTGGCGAAGTTCGGCAATATGCTGAGCGTGTCGCTGATCTTCGTGCTGGAACAAATGATTCAGCAGGAGGCGGCGAAGCCGATCTCGACCGGTGTGGCGTTCTCCTTCGCCCCGGGGGTCACCCTCGAAGGCATGATCTTCGACATCATTCGCCGGTAGCGCACCGGCATCAGGAGCACAGCAACCATGCAACTCATCCGATTCCTCATCTCGATCTCCTGGATGCGGATCGCGTCCGTCATTGCCGCTGGCCTCATCTGCGGTGCGGCCAATACCTATCTGGTGACACTTATCCGGGGTGTCGTGTCACCGGAACCGCATCCGAATGTCAACCTGCAGAACTTCGCCCTGACCGGCCTGGTCATTCTGGTCAGTGGCGTCGCATCGCAAGTGCTGCTGATCCGCCTGGCCCAGGATGCGATCTACCGGCTGCGCGCGGATCTGAGTTCGGGGATCGTCGCGGCTCCGCTCGAGCATTTGGAACGCCTCGGCATGCATCGCCTGATGGCGACGCTCACCGAGGATGTGCGCTCGCTGTCGCAGGCGGTGACCGCCATCCCGAGCATCTGCATCGATGTGGCCACCATCATCGGCTGCTTCGTCTTCCTCCTGGTGGTCTCGGGTCCGCTCTTCGCGGTCACGGTGGCAGGCACGCTGCTCGGGATCGCCTGTGTAGAGCTGATTCTCGGGCGGGTGCGCAAGGTCTACCGCGAGGCGCGCGAGAACGAAGACGCGCTGCTGCGGTCGTACCAGGCCGTGACGCTCGGCATCAAAGAGTTGAAGCTGCATCGTGGGCGGCGCCGGGACTTCATGGATCGGCATCTGCTCGGTTCGGCCGCGACACTGCGCGCGCAGAACGTGGATGCCGGATCCAAATTCTCAGTGGCACAGGGATTCGGGCAGGCGCTGCAACTGGGCACCATGGCGCTGATTCTGTTCGTACTGGTGGCGCCGCTGGATCTGTCGCGCGATGTCATGGTCGGCTACGTCCTGGTGACGACCTTCCTGGCGATGCCGATGCAGAACTTCATGCACCGCATCCCGGACCTGCTGCGCGGCGATGTGGCGCTGGCGAAGATCCGGGCCATGAACCTGTCCATGCGGACCATGCACAACGAGGAACAGCTGCCGTTCACGGAACGTCCCGTCGTCGACGAGGCACGGCTGGTGCTGACGAATGTGAGCTACAGCTATCGGATGGAGCCGCCGCCGTTTCCGCCCGCTCCCGGTGCACCGCCGCCTGGTCCGGGTATACCGCCGCCGGGTCCCGGCGCACCCGGCCGTGGTGCGCATCCGCCCGGCCGTGGTCCACGCCCCGGCGGGCCGCGACCGGACGTCAACGGCCATCGGTTCGTCGACCACAGCGGGCACGACAATCGGCCGGTACCACTCGGGCCGCCGCCGGAAACGGGCAACGGCGAGTCCGGATTCCGGCTCGGCCCGCTCGACCTGGTCTTCGAACCCGGGCAGATCACCTTCATCGTCGGTGGTAACGGCAGCGGCAAATCCACACTGGCCAAGCTGATCACGGGCCTGTACGTGCCGCAGTCGGGGACGCTGTCGCTCAATGGCGAGCCGATCGACCACGAGAACATCGAGTGGTTCCGGCAGAACTCCTCGGCGATCTTCACCGACTTCCACCTGTTCGAGGAGTACCTCGGCTTCGATCGGCCGGGACTCGACAGTGAAGTGCGCCGCTATCTCGAGGAATTGCAGATCGCGCACAAGGTGACCGTGCAGGACGGGCGGTTATCCACCATCGATCTGTCCCAAGGCCAACGCAAACGGCTCGCGCTGTTGACCGCCCTGCTCGAGGACCGACAGCTTTATGTCTTCGACGAATGGGCCGCCGATCAGGAGCCCAAGTTCCGCGATGTCTTCTATCGGGAGATCCTCGTCGACCTCAAAAGGCGCGGGAAGACCGTCATTGTGATCACCCACGACGACCGGTACTTCGATTGCGCCGACCAGTTGGTCAAGCTCGATTTCGGCCGAATGGTCGATGCGAAACCGGTCGAGGAGCACACCGGCCTCGAGCTTTCGTGACCCGAATTCTCCTGCTGCCCTTACCGAACTCTCAGAGTTCGGCCAACGTTGAGGCCATCGCGGACCTCTAGGGTCTGCAGTTGTGACTGAGCGTAGCGAAGGAACCAAAGACACAGCATCGCCGATCACGGCGGAGCCGAGCGCTAGCGAGGCGCAGTTGTGATCGGCAGGCGCGCCCACTGGGCCCTGCTCGCCGTTGCCGTTCTCACCGCAGGGGCGCTCGGAAGTGCCATCACCGCATGCACAAGATCGTCCAGCGCACCGAGCGGTATCGCCTTGGTGAACGCCGATACCGGACCGACCGGTGCCCGCATCGCACAGGGGCTGCAGCAGGAGGGCGGCGGTTACGAGTGGACCGTCGGCAAACCCGGTGAAATCAATGCCGACGACTACGCGGCGGTGATCACCCTGCCCGCCGATCTGACCGAATCCATGGGCACGCTGGCGAGCGGACAGCCGAAACGGGCCAAGGTCACGGTGGATACGCATAGGGGCGCCGATGCGAACCTGGTGAACGGTGCGGTGAATGCCGTGACGCACCGGGTCGGTGCGGCCGGAGTCGACGCCGCCCTCGCCGCGGTCGCGCAGGCGCGCACGCAGATGACCTCGGTGCAGTTCACCACCCAACTGCTCAATGCCGGGGTGAATGCCGCCGCGGCGGGCGCCGATCAGTTCAGCTCGGGCGCGGATCAGCTGCTCGGCTTCCTGAGTTTCGCCAAGGCGGGGTCGGCACAGCTGACTTCGGCCATCGCGCTGCTGAATTCGACCGTCTCCGGCGCGGCAGCACAGGCGAATCAGCTTGCCTCGGCTCTGGATTCGACCGGTGTCACGATCGGACAGGTCCAGCAGACCGCGAATACGGTCAGCGGCGGACTCGATCAGATCCTGCCACTGCTGCGCGCACTCCCCTTCGCCGGTGATCCACAGGTGGCCGACATCATCGGGAAACTCGAAGGGCTACGCAATGTTTCGGGCCAGGCCGGATCCCAGCTGAGCGGTCTCGGCGAGCTGGTCGGCAGCGCCGTCGATCCGAGCACCGATCTCGGCACCCTGCTGCGCACCGTCGTCGACCGGTTGACCGGTGCCAGCGCGCAATTGGCCGAGGGTGCCAAACTCGCCGAGGGCCTGCCCCAACTCGCCGATCAGGGCGGCGCCCAATTGGTCAGCGCCATCGGCCAACTCACCGGCGGTGTCACCCAGCTCCAGCAGATCGTGAGCAACCTCAGCACCCAAACCGATAAGGCCGTCGCAGCCCTGCCCCAGCGCAGCGGCGCCCAGCAGTCAGCACTAGCCCTAGCACTCACCGATCCGGTCGAGATCGTTCACAACTGATGCGTCCGGATACCATCGAGAAACGGATTGTGGCCCGTGCTCCATCAATTGGAACACGGGCCACATAAGCGAGCCACCACGGAGCGAGTCTTACGAGCGACCGTTCGCGGCCCGTCTCGCGTCCGAGTCGTCGAAGCGCATGCGCCGCAGGCACGAACCTCGACCACCGGGCGGTGCACCTCGGGCGCCGAACTGCCCGCTCGAGGCGACCACAAGGGAGCGAGTCTTACGAGCGACGTTCGCAGCGCCGCAGGCGCTGCAATTAGACAGAGCCTAGTTCGCGTCCAGCAGGTCGATCACGAAGACCAGGGTCTTGCCCGAGAGGTGGTGGCCGGCACCGGCCGGGCCGTAGGCCAGCTCCGGCGGAATGGTCAGCTGGCGGCGGCCGCCGACCTTCATGCCCGGAATGCCGTCCTGCCAGCCCTGGATCAGGCCGCGCAGCGGGAAGCTGATGGACTCACCGCGCTTCCAGGACGAGTCGAACTCCTCGCCGCTGTCGAATTCCACACCGACGTAGTGCACCTCGACGACGCCACCCGGCACCGCTTCCTTACCCTCACCGATGGTGAGGTCCTTGATCACCAGCTCGGTGGGCGCGGGGCCCTCCTGGAATTCGATCTCCGGCTTGGTCATTCGGCTATCCCCTCTGATAGGTGACGGTGGATTGGACGGAAAAAACTAACGCCCGCTGATCTCGTGGTAGTCACGGTGACCGTAACCGGTGTAGATCTGACGCGGGCGGCCGATCTTCAACGGCTCGCGGTGCATTTCGCGCCAGTGCGCGATCCAGCCCGGCAGTCGGCCCATCGCGAACAGCACGGTGAACATGCGGGTCGGGAAGCCCATGGCCTTGTAGATGACGCCGGTGTAGAAGTCGACGTTCGGGTACAGCTGACGCGAGATGAAGTACTCGTCGGTGAGCGCGGCCTCTTCGAGAGACTTTGCGATATCGAACAATTCGTCATCGCCGCCGAGCTTGGACAGGATGGTGTCGGCGTGCTTCTTGGCGATCGAGGCACGCGGGTCGTAGTTGCGGTAGACGCGGTGCCCGAAGCCCATGAGCTTCACGCCGTCTTCCTTGTTCTTGACCTTGCGGATGAATTCCTTGACATTGCCGCCCTCGGCCTTGATGCCGTCCAGCATCTCCAGCACGGCCTGGTTGGCGCCACCGTGCAGCGGGCCCCACAGCGCGTTGATACCGCCGGAGACGGAGGTGAACAGGTTGGCGTCCGAGGAGCCGACCAGGCGCACGGTCGAGGTGGAGCAGTTCTGCTCGTGATCGGCGTGCAGGATGAGCAGCATGTCGAGGGCGGCGGCGATCTCCGGATCGACCTCGTAGGGTTCGGCCGGGAAGCCGAAGGTCATCCGCAGGAAGTTCTCCACCAGGCTCAGCGAGTTGTCCGGGTAGAGGAAGGGCTGGCCGACCGACTTCTTGTACGAGTAGGCCGCGATGGTGGGCAACTTGGCCAATAGTCGGATGGTCGATAGCTCGACCTGTTCGGGATCGCGCGGGTCCAGCGAATCCTGGTAGTACGCCGAGAGCGCGTTCACCGCGGAGGACAGCACCGGCATCGGGTGCGCGTTGCGCGGGAAGCCGTCGAAGAACCGCTTGAGATCCTCGTGCAGCAGGGTGTGGCGGCGGATCCGGTCGGTGAACTCGTCCAACTGCGCCTGGGTCGGCAGCTCGCCATAGATCAGCAGGTAGCTGACCTCGATGAAGTTCGAGGACTCCGCGAGCTGGTCGATCGGATAGCCGCGGTAGCGCAGGATGCCCGCTTCGCCGTCGATGTAGGTGATCGCCGACTTGGTCGGCGCGGTGTTCATGAATCCGGGGTCGTACGTCACATACCCGGTGCTGGCCAGCATTTTGCCGAGGTCGATGCCGTCATTGCCTTCGTTGGCTTCGGCGATCGTCATGGCGTATTCGCCGCCGGGGTAACTCAGCACCGGCTTGGCGTCGTTGATGTGGTCTTTTTCGGGCACGGAAGGATCCCTCTCAGGCTAGGACCGTCGGCATCGGGGTGCGGTCGGCACGGCGGTGCTCTCACGTAGACGCTAGTCGCTGCTCGCACGGCCCGAGAACGAGGGTGCCCAGCGACCGACCTCACAAACACCTTCGCGTCACGTGAGGTTTATCGCGCTAACCCGACACCGACACCGACGACGACCTGGCGATCCGATATCGCACGAATGCCGGAAAAGCCAATGCCGCCAGCACTACACCGATAACCACCAGCACACCGCCGCCCGCCGCAGCGACCGCGGTACCCAGGCCGGCCGCAGCAAAACCGTGGGCAACATCACCGATGCGCGGGCCGCCTGCGACGATCACGATGAACACGCCCTGCAACCGCCCGCGCATCTCATCGGTGGTGACGGTCTGCAACATGGCGACGCGCAGTGCAGCCGAGACCATATCGACCGCACCGCCGAAGGCCGAGCAGGCCAGCGCGATCCACAGTCCCGGCCCGATGCCGAGGCCGCGGCCGGTCAGTCCAACGGCCAGCCCGAAGCCGACCATGGCCAGACCCCACAGCGCGATACAGACCACCACCGCCAGGCCCTGGCGGCGCACATGCGCGATCCAGCCGGAGAACACCCCGCCCAGTACCGCGCCGACCGACATGGACGCGAACAGCAGGCCGAGCGCGACGCCGCCGGTGGCCGGGTCCCCGAAGGTCTCGTGCGCGATCTGCGGGAACAGCGCGCGCGGCATGCCGAAGACCATGGCGATCACATCGACGATGAAGGAGGCGAGCAGGATGCGCTGCGTCGCCAGATAGGCGAAACCGTCCAGAACCGTACGGAATCCGGCCTTGCGCGCGGTTCCGGTCGGTTCGATGGCCGGCAGCTTCCACACCGCCCAGACGGTCGCGAGCAGCGCGACGGCGTCGATCAGATACAGGGTGGACAGCCCGAGGACAGGGATCAGCACACCCGCGAGCACCGGTCCGGCAATGGCGCCGATCTGCTGCACGGTCATGCTGAGCGCGCTGGCGGCAGCCAGGTGTTCGACGGGGAGCAGCCGCGGGATGGCGGCGCTGCGGGTCGGCTGATTCACCGCGAACAGCGCCTGCTGCGCGGCGAAAAGCCCCAGCACGATCCACACATTGTCGAATCCGGCCGCGGCTTGAGCCCAGAAAGCCAGCGCGGTCACGCCGGTGCCGCAGTTGGTGATGAGCATCAGCTTGCGCCGGTCCATCACGTCGGCGAGCGCACCGCCCCACAGACCGAACACGATCAGCGGTATCAGGCCGAACAACCCGGCCAGCCCGACATAGCCCGAGCTGCCGGTGATCTGGAAGATCTGCTGCGGCACCGCCACCACGGACAGCTGCGAACCGATCACCGTGACGATATTGCTGGTCCACAACCGTCGGAAATCGGGATAGCGCAGCGGGGTGGTGTCGGCGAGCAGTTTCACCGATCGCAGCGTAATGAGTCGGTCAGCGGCCCAACAACGTTGGGGGCCCGCTGATCGCGCATCGCGCAGCGATTCGATGGAGGGTGGCGGCCGGGTGACGGGTGGGCGCAGCGCGCAGCGATTCGATGACAGGTGGCGGCCGGGTAACAGCTGGGCGCAGCGCGCAGCGATTCGATGACAGGTGGCGGCCGGGTGACGGGTGGGCGCAGCGCGCAGCGATTCGATGAGGGGCGGCGGCCGGGTGACGGGTGGGCCTGGTCAGGGTTGTAGTCGGTCGACGATCATGACGTCACCGCTGATGCGCACCCGGATCCGGTTGTGCAGCCGACCGCGGCGCCCTTGCCAGAACTCCACTTCATCGGGCCGGATCAGGTAGCCGCCCCAATGTGGCGGCACCGGGATCTCGTCGACATCGGCGAAGCGGGCGGTGGTCTCGGCCAGCGTGCGGTCGAGTTCGGCGCGCGAGGCGATCGGCCGGGACTGCCGCGAGGCCCAAGCGCTCAACTGCGAATCGCGCGGCCGGGAACGCCAGTAGACGGAGGTGGTCTCGGGCGAGACCAGCTCGACCGGCCCGCGCACATGGACCTGGCGGCCGAGCGCGGGCCAGACGAAGGTCGCGGCGGCGAACGGAACACCTGCCAGTTGGTTGCCCTTGGCCGAGTCGTAATTCGTGTAAAAAGTCACACCCTCCGGCGAGAGGCCTTTACACAGCACCGTCCTGGCAACCGGGCGCGGACCGGCATCGGTCAGCGCGACGGTGGCGACGACCATGGCATTGGGCTCGGGGATGCCGACGGCGGTGGCCTGTTCGATCCAATGCCGCAGCAGCGGCTCCCAGCCCCCGGCCAGCCAGGTTTCGTCCAGATCGGTGTCCTCGCCGCTGCCGAAGGGCATGCCGGCGTAGTCGACTCGCATGGCGGCCAGATCGGACGCCGGGAGCAGGGTCGGATCGGTCACGGTCGTCTCCTGATCGATGGATGAATTGTCCAGGTCACGCATGGGGCAGACGTTACTCTGCGGTAGCAAGGAGCTAAGGTTTTGTTGATCGGCATGTGCTCGGCGAGCCACACCCTCATCGACGAGAACAGGCCTTTTCGAGCGACCGGCGTGCCGTCGCTCGCGACCTTTTCGAGCGACCGGCAAGCAGTCGCTACGGAATGCGAACCGAAGTGCAAGGAGAGTCACAACATGACTACCAGCCCCGCGGTGCCCAGCGGGCACACCGCCGTACCCCCCGACTTCATCAGCGGCCTGGAAGGCGTGGTCGCCTTCACCACCGATATCGCCGAACCCGACAAAGACGGCGGCGCGCTGCGCTACCGCGGCGTCGATATCGACGACCTGGTCGGCTCGCAGGTGACCTTCGGCGACGTGTGGGCGCTACTGGTGGACGGCGAATTCGGTCGCGGTCTACCACCAGCCGAACCGTTCCCGCTGCCGGTGCACACTGGTGACGTGCGCGTCGACGTACAGGCCGGACTGGCCATGCTCGCCCCGATCTGGGGCTATCAGCCGCTGCTCGATATCGATGACGAGACCGCACGGGAGAATCTGGCGCGCGCCTCGGTGATGGCGCTGTCCTACGTCGCGCAGTCCGCGCGCGGCATCTACCAGCCCGCGGTGCCGCAGAAGAAGATCGACGAGTGCACCACGGTGACCGAGCGGTTCATGACCCGCTGGAAGGGCGATCCGGACCCGCGGCACACCGAGGCCATCGACGCCTACTGGGTTTCCGCCGCCGAACACGGCATGAACGCCTCCACCTTCACCGCCCGCGTCATCGCCTCCACCGGTGCCGATGTGGCCGCATCGCTGTCCGGTGCGATCGGCGCGATGTCCGGCCCGCTGCACGGCGGCGCACCGGCGCGGGTGCTGCCGATGATCGAGGCCGTCGAAAAGTCCGGTGACGCACGCGCTTTGGTCAAGGGCATCCTGGACCGCAAGGAAAAGCTGATGGGCTTCGGCCACCGGGTCTACCGGGCCGAGGATCCGCGCGCCCGCGTGCTGCGCGCCACCGCCAAGCGCCTCGGTGCCCCGCGTTTCGAGGTCGCCAGCGCGCTGGAGCAGGCCGCACTGGCCGAACTGCGCGAGCGTCGCCCGGACCGCGCCATCGAGACCAATGTCGAGTTCTGGGCCGCGGTCATCCTGGACTTCGCCGAGGTCCCCGCGCATATGATGCCCGCGATGTTCACCTGTGGCCGCACCGCCGGTTGGTGTGCCCACATCCTCGAGCAGAAGCAGCTGGGCAAGCTGGTCCGCCCGGCCGCCATCTACACCGGCCCCGGCCCGCGCCGGCCGCAGGAAGTCGCCGGCTGGACCAGCATCGCGCACGTGTAGTACGCCCTAGCGGGTGGTAATCGGACACCGTGGTGGGATCTATTGCCCACCACGGTGTCCGGCTATTTGCACCGGTAGCATCCTGGGGACGGTTGTGAGAGAGAGCTAACGGGGAATGCTGGATAGGAATATGTCGCGGCGGCGGCTGATCGGGTTCGGTACTGCGGCCGCGGCATTCGTCGCTGGATGTAGTACCGACAATGGCAAGACCACCAACGCACAACCGAGAACTACGACCGCCGCGAACGCTGTTGATGTGCAGGCCATGCCGAAGGCCCAGCAGCAGGCGCCCGCCGCCAACTCGCCCGCAGCGGTGGCCGCCCGGCACGCGGGTGCGCAGCCGCAGCAGTGGGGCATGAAGATGGACGGCATCACCAGCACTTTTGCCGCAACCGGCAAGCAAATGGCGGTGACCTTCGACGCATGCGGCGGGCCCGGCAATAACGATATCGACGAGGCCCTGCTGAATCTGCTGATCTCCCAGCAGATTCCGGCCACGCTATTCCTCAATAAGCGCTGGATCGATGCGAATCCGGGTCGGGCCGCGCAACTGGCGGCGAATCCGCTGTTCGAGCTGGCCAATCACGGTGTCGCGCACAAGCCGCTCTCGGTGACCGGCCGGGCCGCCTATGACATCGCGGGCACCGGATCGCCGCAGGAGGCGGTCGACGAGGTCTGGGCCAATCACGAACGACTCACCAACCTGCTCGGCAAACCGCCGCGCTTCTTCCGCGCGGGTACCGCGCACTATGACGATGTCGCGGTGTCGATCGTGAACGAGCTCGGCGAACGGCCCGTCGGTTTCAGCATCAACGCCGACTATGGCGCCACCGCGAGCGCGGCACAGGTCCAGAGCGCGATGAAAGCCGCGGAACCGGGCGCGATCTCGCTGGCGCATATGCACCGGCCGAACTCCGGGACGGCCGCCGGGATGACCGCGGCGCTGCCCGCACTGCGTGCGGCGGGGTTCACCCTTGTCCATCTGTGAACACGAATATTACGGAATGGACTGGACGCCCCAGGGATCGCGGCAATAACGCGCAACCCTCGGCGGCGAGCCAGTATGGTACCGATGCTGACTGCTATCGCGAGGTCAGCCGACCGCCTGCCGGTCGCTCCTGGACAAACCTGCCCGACAAGTTCGGGCGCAGCACAATGGTGAGACGGATCACGGCTGCTCACTGGGCATTTCGCCGAGCGCGAGGTGACCTGATCGGGCCGATCCGAGCGGAAGGCGGTAGGTAGGGTGGCGCAGGGAATATTCGCGCACACTCGGTGGCGGCACCTGGAGCAATGGCGGGTGCGCTGGAAAGTCGGCGCGGCCGTTGCGCTTCCGCTGGCCGCGGCCATTCTGCTCGGCGGCCTGCGCCTGACGGTCTTCTTCAATGACTACTCCCAATACGCCGATGCCGCTGATCGGATCTCCGATATTCCGGCGATCACCGCACTCGAATCCGCGGCCTCGACCGTCGCGGGCGGGCAGGTTTACGGCACCACCACCGACCAGGACCTGGTCGAATTGTCAACGGCTATTACCGAAGCCACCCTGCGCGCCAAGCGCAAGGGCCTCGATGCGACGGTCGCCAGGGCGCTGCAGCAGATGACCGCAACGAGTGAAGTCATCCGCTCGGGCGGTAAGGGCGGCGGCGATCCGGTCAAGGCCGTCGAATTGAACAACGCGATCGTCGTCGATGCCATCGGCACCGTGGACAAGTTGCTCACCCCGATCCGCGTCGGCTCGGTCGTGGTCGCGAAGGCACAGCTCGCCGATGTGCTCGTCGGCAAGGTCGAGGGCTTCAACTGGCTGATGGCGGCGATGCAGGCAATCCAGCAGCCGACCGAGGCCGAGGGTTTCCATACCGCGCAGGGGCGATTCCTGGCCACCACCGATGCGATCGAGCAGGCCGTGCCCGCGGCCAAGCCCGACCTCGATCGGGTGGTGCGTCCCAACAACGCCGTGCTCAAGGACATGATCGAGACGGGGATCCACACCCACATCGTGGACCTGGTCGAACTGCGACGGCTCGCCATCGAATCCCGCGATGTCTACACCGGACTCACCGGCGAGATCGTGCAGGGCGTCATCAGCGATGTCGACAACAAGGTGACGGCGGCCCAGTCCGCGGCCCTCCAGGCCTCACTGGTGGTGCTCGTCACGGTGATCGCGGCGCTCGGTTTGGCACTGCTGGTCGCGCACTCGCTGCTGCAGCCGCTACGCAGGCTGCGGGCGGGCGCGAGCGAACTCGCCGAACGGGATCTGCCCAGCGAGGTCGAGCGGATCATGCTCGGCGCCCAGCTCGAAGACATCACGGTCAAACCGGTGCCGGTGCACACCGGCGAGGAGATCGGCGAAATCGCCCGCACCGTGGATGGTTTGCACGCGCAGGCACTCAAACTCGCCGCCCAGCAGCAACTGCTGCGCGATCAGGTCAACGACATGTTCGAGACCATGGCGCGGCGCAGCCAGACCCTGGTGGATCGCCAGCTCAGCATGATCGAGGCGCTGGAATTCGAGGAGAAGGATCCCGAACGGCTCGGACAGCTGTTCCGGCTCGACCACCTGGCCGCCCGCATGCGGCGCAATAGCGCCAACCTGCTGGTGCTGGCCGGGACGCGGTCGCGCCACGATCGGTCCGGACCGGTCGAGGTGCGCGATATCCTGCGCGCCGCGGTCTCCGAGGTCGAGGACTATCAGCGGGTCAAATCCGGTGCCACACCCGATGGTTGGGTCGCTGGCATCGCGGCCACCGATGTGGTGCACCTGATCGCGGAGATGCTGGAGAACGCGCTGCGCGCCTCACCACCCGATAGTGATGTCACGTTCTCCTACAGCCGGACCTCCGAGGGCGGCCTGCTGATCGAGGTCATCGACGAGGGCATCGGCATCGTGGCGGCCGAACTGAACGAGATCAACGAGCGGCTGGCGACGCCGGCCGCGGTCACCGTCGCGACGACCCGGCAGATGGGCATGTTCGTAGTCGGCAAACTCGCCGAGCGCCATGGCATCACGGTTCGACTACGGCGTTCCCATGATCGCGCGCTGAGTCCGGGAATCACCGCGAGCCTGCACATTCCGCCCGCGCTCATCGACGTGCCGTCCCAGGATCCGGCTGATCCGGCGACTCTGAAGCCGGTGATTCCGGTACATCGCGATGCGCTGGGTACCGCGGCGACGGCCACGGCCGCGTCGGCCGCCAAAGTCACGCCCGCGGTCGAGGCCATTGCGCCCGCGAAGGCGGTCACCCCCGCGGCCAAGGCCGCACCCGCGGCGCGGCGGATCGGCGCGCCACCGTCGGCCCTGCCCAAGCCAGCGGAGCCCGCGCCCGACGCACCCGCCGCACCGCCGGTGATCACCAGTTACGGCCTGCCGAAACGGGTTCCGGGTGTTAATCGCAAGGGGCGCCGGAAGGCAGGTGCAGCCGCTGGCGCAGCCAAGCCGTCTGATGCAACCGCTGCGACCACATCGGCCCCGGCTACCCCGACACCGGCCAGCTCGACCCCGGCTACCCCGACCCCGGCCAGCTCGACCCCGGCCAGCTCGACCCCGGCCAGCTCGACCCCGGCCAGCTCGACCCCGACCAGCTCGACGCCGGCGAGCTCAACGCTGCCCGCCGCTACGCCGTCATCCGCGAGCGTGCCCGATTCGGGTCCACCGACCGGGCCCCACCGCGTGGTCAAGACATCATCGTTCTTCCAGACCGCGCCTACCGAATCCACACCATCCGGGGCGAATGGGGATGCGGCAGAGTCCATCCGATCCACACCGGACGGGGAATCGGCGCAGGATACCGGTGGCGAAAAGACGCCGATATTCGCCGGGATGATGTCGAAGTGGTTGGCGGATCCGACTACAGGGGAGTTACCGGTGTTGACGAATTGGCATTCGGCGGCGGATGAAGGCTGGTCTGCCGCACAGCGGGCGGCGGATGCGCAGATCACGGAAAGGACGACCTCCGGACTACCGAAACGAGACCCTGGAAATCAGTTGGTGCCCGGTGGGGCCGAATCAGGGGCGGGGACAACGGATTCGGCGGCGGGCCCACGACGGAACCCGGAATCGATCCGTGCAGGATTGAACAGCTATCAGCGGGGGGTACGTGACGGAAGAGCCACTGGTAAGTTGAAACCCTTTGCAGCCGAGGATGTTCGATGACCGCACCTGAGCAAGAAGCCCCCGCCGCGTCCCGCGCTGTCTCGGCGAAGATTGTGATAGCCGGAGAAATGGGCGTCGGCAAGACGACCCTGGTGGGCGCGGTATCGGATATCGTGCCGCTGAAGACCGAGGCGCTGATGACCCAGCTCAGCTCCGAGGTCGACGACACCTCCGCGGTCCCGGATAAGCAGACCACCACGGTGGCCATGGATTTCGGCCGGATCACCCTGTCCGAGGATCTGGTGCTCTACCTGTTCGGCACCCCCGGCCAGCATCGGTTCTGGTTCATGTGGGATGACCTCAGCCTCGGCGCGATCGGCGCCATCCTGCTGGTCGACACTCGTCGGGTGGACGAAAGCTTCGCCGCGGTCGACTATTTCGAGGAACTCGGTCTACCGTTCCTGGTCGCGGTGAACGAATTCGAGGGCGCCCCGAAATTCCCTGAGGAGGCCATCCGCGACGCGCTGTCGCTATCCGACGACGTCCCGGTCATGATGATCGACGCCAGAGACCGGGAGTCCGCCAAAACCGCCCTGATCGCACTCACCGGCCACGCCTTGGCCCGGGTCAAGGCGAAGAGCTAGTGATCGAATGGGCGGCTGTGCCGAGCCGCCCATTCGACAGCTAGTCCTCCCCGAGGGAGGCGAGCCAGTCGACCGCGACGGATTCGCCGCGGTCGACGGTGAAGAAGGCGACCTCGAGGTGCTGGCCCAGATCAACGAGACCGAGGGCGGCCAGTGGGACCGGCTGGATCAGGCGCACGCGCCACGGTTTCGCCTCATCCCAGGCATGCAGTTCCAGATCCAGGCGCAGCACCGGATCGTCGCGACCGGCGTAATCGGCAGCCACCGGCGCGGCGGCCAGTACGGTGGCATCGGCGCGACGGCCGTCGGCGAGGATCTTGGCAATGCTGGCCCGGCCGGTCTCCTCGATATCGGGCACATAGAGCACCAGCCGGTCGCGGTCGCCCGGATCGACCCGGCAATTGATCACATCCCCGGGCTGCATCCACTCCAGATCTTCGGGGCGCATCCGCTGCCGGACCCGGGTTTCGTATGGCAGTGCGCCTTCCACCTGCACGCGGACCCAGAAAACGTGTCCTGGTTCGCTGCGCTGGGGCCGCACACCGAGGATCGTGGCCGACCCGGCGACGCCGTGCATCAGCAACTCGCGCCGCTGCCCATCCGATAACGTACCGGCGCGTAGCCCGAAGTTCCGTGACCCTCGACTGCGCAGTACCCACCCCGTACTAACCGACGCCAGGTTCATGGACGTCAACGTTAGCTGGAGTGTGGTCAGAGTCACAGCAATACCACCGACTACCCTGTTGGCCATGACCGCTGAGTTCCCGACCATTCCCGACGATCTCAAGCCCGCCGACGGACGGTTCGGCTGTGGCCCCTCCAAGGTGCGCCCGGAGCAGTTGCAGTCTCTGGTCTCCGTCGGCGCCTCGGTATTCGGAACCAGCCACCGGCAGAAGCCGGTCAAGGACGTGGTCGCGCGCGTGCGCAAGGGCCTGCGCGAACTCTTCGCCCTGCCCGACGGCTACGAGGTGGTGCTCGGCAACGGCGGCACCACGGCGTTCTGGGATGCCGCCGCATTCGGCCTGATCCGGGAGCGCTCGCTGCACCTGACCAACGGTGAGTTCAGCTCGAAGTTCGCCGCGGTGGCCAAGGGCAACCCGTTCATCGGCGATCCGATCGTGGTCTCCGCCGAGCCGGGCAGTGCACCCGAACCGGTTGCGGATCCCTCGGCCGACCTGATCGGCTGGGCGCACAACGAAACCTCCACCGGCGTCTCGATCCCGGTGCAGCGTCCGGCGGGTTCGGAGAACGCGCTGATCGCCATCGACGCCACCTCCGGTGCGGGCGGTCTGCCGGTGAACATCACCGATGCCGACGTCTACTACTTCGCCCCGCAGAAGTGCTTCGCCTCCGACGGCGGCCTGTGGGTCGCGCTGATGAGCCCGGCCGCACTGGCTCGAGTCGAGGAGATCAAGGCCTCGGGTCGCTGGACCCCCGAATTCCTTTCGCTGCCGATCGCGATCGACAACAGCACCAAGGACCAGACCTACAACACCCCGGCACTCGGCACCCTGCTGCTTTTCGCCGACCAGATCGAATGGCTCAATGGCAACGGCGGGCTGGACTGGGCGGTCAAGCGGACGCTGGATTCCTCGTCGCGGCTCTACTCCTGGGCCGAGTCGAGCCCCTACGCCACCCCGTACGTCGCGGATCCGGCACATCGCTCGCAGGTGGTCGGCACCATCGACTTCGCCGATTCGGTCGATGCGGCCGCGGTGGCGAAGGTGCTGCGCGCCAATGGAATTGTGGACACCGAGCCCTACCGCAAGCTCGGCCGCAACCAGCTGCGCGTGGGCATGTTCCC
Organism: Nocardia sp. NPDC004278; assembly: GCF_053602975.1. Taxonomy (NCBI): domain Bacteria; kingdom Bacillati; phylum Actinomycetota; class Actinomycetes; order Mycobacteriales; family Nocardiaceae; genus Nocardia; species Nocardia sp. NPDC004278. The sequence continues at coordinate 242,514 of NZ_JBSGEQ010000008.1, read as the reverse complement.
GGCAATCGACCCCGAGGATGTCTCGCAGCTGACGCGTAGCATCGACTGGGTCGTCGAGAAACTGGGGTAAATCAGCTCGGCAATTGCGACACGCCCACTTTCCGACACGCCGCGCATTAGGGTGCGGCGAATCGATCAGAGCAGACTAGCGGGGCGCGGAAGGTCTTTCGCAGATTTCCGCCCCGCGTGTCCCGCCTCGAGATCATCAGTAGTGCACTACTGTTTCGGAAAGTGGGCGGTGTCGCGAGCCGACGCGATAAGGAGGTAACGGTGCGTGAACTTCGAGTGATCGGGGTGACGCCCGACTCCACGCACATCGTGTGTATCGACACCGAGACCGGCAACAAGTACCGGCTGCCCGCCGACGACAAGCTTCGAGCCGCAGCACGCGGAGACCTTGCCCGATTCGGCCAGATTGAGATCGAGATGGAAGCAACTATGCGTCCCCGCGATATTCAAGCTCGTATCCGTGCCGGGGCATCCGTAGAACAGGTCACCGAGGAATCCGGGATGCCGCTGAGCCGGGTCGAACGGTTCGCCTATCCCGTGCTGCTGGAACGGGCCCGCGCCGCGGAACTAGCGCAGAAGGCCCATCCGGTGCGCGCCGACGGTCCGGCCGTGGAAATCCTCATCGATATCGTCACCGCCGCCTTCACCGAACGCGGGCATACCCTCGAGAACGCCGAATGGGATGCCTGGAAGGACGAAAAGGGCTTCTGGGTCGCCCAATTGCAGTGGCAGAATGGCCGTTCCGAAATCGCCGCGCATTGGCGCTACCAGCCCGACGCGCACGGCGGCTCGGTCTCCCCGCTCGACGATCCGGCCTCGGACCTGATCGATCCCGACTTCGGCCGTGCTCTGCGCGGGCTCGCGACCATCCTCCCGCCGCAGGCCGAAATCGAGGCGCCCGTCGCGCCCGAACCGCCGGTGGAGACTCGGCCCGTGGAGCCCCGCCCCGCCGAGGCGCGTCCGGCGCGCGAGACCGCGGCGGCACCGGCACGGACATCGGCACGCAGTCAGCCGACCCTGGACGAGTACTACGAGCAGCGCTCCGTCGCGGCCGGTGGCAGCAGCGCGCCGGTCAGCGCTGGCGGTGCGGCTGCCGCGATTCCGGCCGCCGCGAGCACGAATGCCATTCCGGCCGCGGGTGGTTCCGCCGCTGCCGCCTCGGGGACGAGCACCGCTCCGTCCGCCGGTGCTGCGCCGGCCGCACCGGCAGCCGGTGCGAGCACCGCCCCGCCCGCGCCCACCGCTCCGGCCAAGCCTGCCGCTCCGGCCAAGCCTGCCGCCTCCGCGAAGCCTGCCGCGGAGGAAGCACCGAAGACCAAGGCCGCGCCCGCGAAGGCGGCGCGGAACAAGCGGGGCAAGGCGCCCATGCCGTCGTGGGAAGACGTGCTGCTCGGGGTCCGCAGCTCGGGACACTGAGTCGAGCCCCGGACCGGGTCTCAGGTCCGGGTCCAGCACAGCGACATTCGGCGTCCACCTCACACAACGCTCGCGATGGCGGAACTCGTTCTGGAGAACCCCGCCATCTGCTCTGCTCGATCTTGTTCGCCCTGATCGTCAGCTAACTGTTTGCTGCGAATTTCTGATGCCCGCTGGTGTGTTCAGAGGCGGAAGGTCCATCGCCGAAGCGGGAGAGCGGGTAGATTTTTCGTGTGTCGTCGACTTGGTTTGTCGACGTCGGGCGGCTCACGGTAGTGGGAAGTCACGCGCGAGGACGCTGTGGGTTGCTCGAAGTTAGCGGAGCTGTTTGGTGCAACCATCGGGAGGTGCCGGAAATGCTGTCCAAGGCTTCGTCTCTCTGGTACGTCGACGCACAGGATCCGTTGGCGGTACTCCGCGCGAACCACGATCCGGATCCGGAAGCCGCGCTCGCACTGGCGAAACAGCTGCACGAGGACCGCGACGTCCTGCCCATCATGGTGGGCACGCTGGGCGGTTGCGCGGGGCCGGACGCCGACGAGGTGTACATCGGCTGCTATCCCGGGGTCACCGTGGTCTGCTCGTCGCAGGCGGCGCGGGCGCATCCGACGGCACTGCCGGAGTTGCTGGTCCGCCCGCTCGCCTCGGAGCACACCTATCTCGTCTCGTTCGACGCTCACCATGGCTGGGGTTCGTTCGCCCATTGGGAGCGTGGCGAATTCCGGCGCTCGTTCAGTTCGACACGGGTGAACATCCTGGAAGACGAGGGCCTGCCACTGGTGTGGGAGCGCACGTATTGGGCCGGTGATCATCCGGTGCGCTGGCAGGCCGGGGAACTGCCGGACCCGCAGACCCTGCCCTTCGATCCACCCGATTTCGCCGACGCCGCCAATAACGAATGGCTCGGCTTCCACTACCGGGCCCCGGCCGCCGACGGCGCGCTGATACCGGGTGATATCGCGGTCTGCGGCTTCACCCTCTATCCGAAGGGTCAGGCACCCGCCACAGCCGACCTGATGCCACCCGACGAGCGGCACAACGGCCATACGCGACCTCGACGCGGCCTACTGAACTGGCTGCGCGGCAAGGATCGCGTCTGTTGAGGTCTAGCCCGACAATCCGCCGATGATCAGGACCAGCCAGCCGAGCAGAACACCGGCCGTGCCGCCGCCGATGACCCAGCGGGTCACCGGCGCCTGACGCCAGCGCCAGGCGGTGGGCGCGGCGCCGCCGACGGCGACCAGGTTGACCAAGATCGCGAGTATCGGATGTACCTGTGCCAGTGCCGAGCCGAAGGCATACACCGCGACGGCCGTCAGCAATGCCACCATGGTCGCGACGGTGAGCCCGGCGGCCCACGGGGTCGGATCCTGGTAGGGCTGGTAGGGGCGATATGCGCCATTGGGGAAATAGCTCACGACTGCGCCTCGCAAGCGCTCGGCTCCATCGTGCGCCACGACGCGCTGCGCTTATGGTTCACTCGCTGATGCTCGCTCACGACTGCGCCTCGCAAGCGCTCGGCTCCATCGTGCGCCACGACGCGCTGCGCTCATGGTTCACCCGCTGACGCTCGCTCACGGCCTCCCCCTCATGACGTCCTCACCCGTTCATAGAACGCCATGGCGGCCGCGGTCGCCACATTGAGCGAATCGGTGCCCGGCGACATCGGAATGCGCGCCCGAATATCGGTGGCTCGCATGGCCTCCTCGGTCAAACCCGGCCCCTCCGCACCGAGCAGCAATGCCACCCGCTCCCCCGTCATCGCCGTGGCCAGGTTCACGGCGGCCGGGTTCGGGGTGAGCGCGATGATCTGGAATCCCTTGTTCCGCAACATATCCAACCCACCCGGCCACTGCGGCAGCTGTGCGAACGGCACCCGCAGCACATGTCCCATCGACACCCGCACCGCACGCCGGTACAGCGGATCGGCGCACCGGTCTCCGAACAGGATGGCCTCGACGCCGAGTCCCGCCGCATTCCGGAACATCGAGCCGAGGTTCTCGTGATCGTTCACCCCCTCCAGCACCGCCACCGTCCTGGCCCGCTCGATGACGTCGTCCACACTCAACTCGGCGGGTCTGCGCGCCACCGCGAGTACGCCGCGATTGAGATGGAACCCGACCACCTCCGCCATCACCTCGGCGGTCGTCCGGTAGTACGGCACATCGATGTCCGACAGATCCGCCGCGAGTTCAGCGCGCCGCTTCTCCACTCCGAGCAGCGCGTCCGGTCGAAACCGCGAATCGAGCATCCGCCGTACGACCACCACCCCCTCCGCGATCACCAACCCCTTGCGCCCCGGCAGATCGGGCCGCCGATCCGCGGACTTCAAGTCGCGAAAGTCATCGACCCGCGGATCAGCGGAGTCACCGATATCGATCACTTCGACCACCGCTACATCCTGCCGGGCACCACCACCCCACCCGACACCGGTGCCGATCACCGATCCCGAACCTCCCCGATCACCACTCAGCGCCACACCCGAACCTCTAGCCTGGACACCACGCAGCCTCCGGCCACCACCCCGCCGACACCGGTGCCGATCACCGATCCCGAACCTCCCCGATCACCACTCAGCGCCACACCCGAACCTCTAGCCTGGGCACCACACAGCCTCGGCCACCACACCACCGACATCGATGCCGACGTCCGACGCCCGACCAATCCCCAGTGTTCACTGTTGCGTACGGCTCCGAAGTGAGTGGCAGCCGTGCTCCGCAAGCCAACAAACCAGCGTTCGCCTCGGCGTCCCGTGGCGCAGTCGGGACCGCGCGTTCCGCTCGGCACCCCATGCCGAAGAGCTTCAGATCTGGCCCTCGGCGAGTCGCGCGGCATGTCGGTCTGCGAGGTATTCGGAACCTCTGCTGGAACTCAGGTGCACCTCTGCTGGCGCGGTAATTCGAGTGCGGGCGGGTGGGGAGGCGTGCGATGGTCGAAGGATGACGCTGATACCCGGCATCACCATTAGGTCGGCCACCGACGACGATGTGGCGGCCATTCAGTTGCTCGGCGACACTTCATTCGGCATGCGGGGTGAACCGGAGTACGCGCAGCTACGGGCGCAGGTTTTTCCGACCGAGGAGGCCATCGTCGCCGTCGACGACGGTCGCATCGTCGGACATGCCAAGTCCACCCGGATGACACTGACGGTGCCCGGCGAGCGCACGGTCGAGGTCTGCGGCATTGCCGGGGTCGGTGTCGCGCCGATGCATCGGCGGCGCGGAATTCTGCGGGCCATTTATACCGAGCAGCATCGGCGCACCGAGGAGGCCGGGCTCGCGCTGACCATTTTCACCGCAAGTCAGGGAGCCATCTACGGCCGGTTCGGATACGGCCCGACGATTCGGGAGAACGCGGTCTCGATCGATCGGCGGTTCGTCGAATTCCTACCGTCGGCCCCCGATCCGGGCGGCGTGGTGCTCAGCACCATGGCCGACGCGGGCGAGCCGATACGGGCGATCTACGACCGGTGGCGTCGCCTGGTGCCCGGCGCGCAGCGGCGTCCCGAGGCCCGCTGGAAAATGGACCTCGCCGATTCGCCCGCCTTCCGCAATGGCAGCAGTGAGCTTTTCGCATTCCTGCACCCGGACGGGTACGTGCTGTACCGGTACAACCGTCGCGAACGCACCATGACCGCGGTCGTCGAGGAGATGCGCGCGGTCACCCCGGAGGCGCATATCGCGTTGTGGCGGGCGCTATTCGGATTGGAACTGTGCAGCCACATCGAGGCGGCGCTCACCGACAACGATCCGCTCCCGCATCTGCTCACCGATCTCCGACTGGTGCGCACACAGGCACGCTATGACGCATTGTGGTTGCGGCTCATGGATGTTCCCGCCGCGCTGACGGCACGTGCATATCTGCGCGATCTGAATGTCGTACTCGCGGTGCAGGATCCGTTCCGCAATGCGGGCGGCAGCTTCGAACTCACGGTGCGTGACGGCGTCGCCGAATGTGTGCCGACCAACCGGACGCCCGACTTCGAACTCGGCATCGACGTGCTCGCCAGCATGTACCTCGGCGCGTATCCGGCGCGGGTCTTCGCAGGGGCCAACCGGCTGCAAGCCAAGGACGCCGCGCAACTGCGCGCACTCGACGAGGCGTTCGGCGCGGAGCGGGACGCGGTGCTGGGTTGGTTCTTCTGAGCCGGGCTGGTTCTTCTGAGCCGAGTCGGTTCTGCTGAGCCGGGCCGATCCCGCTGA
>NZ_JBSGEQ010000008.1:236710-236789 GCF_053602975.1 Nocardia sp. NPDC004278 | reverse complement strand
GAGCCAGACCGGTTCCGCTGAACCGCGCCGATCCCGCCGAGCCAGACCGGTTCCGCTGAACCGCGCCGATCCCGCCGAG
>NZ_JBSGEQ010000008.1:236489-236613 GCF_053602975.1 Nocardia sp. NPDC004278 | reverse complement strand
GAGCCAGACCGGTTCCGCTGAACCGCGCCGATCCCGCCGAGCCAGACCGGTTCCGCTGAACCGCGCCGATCCCGCCGAGCCAGACCGGTTCCGCTGAACCGCGCCGATCCCGCCGAGCCAGACC